>DATJKY010000170.1:0-3994 GCA_035490955.1 Terriglobia bacterium
AATCCGCCCTGGGAATCGAGCGCCAATTGCCGATGGGTATGGTGGCCGCATTCACCGTCATCGACACCCGCGCTCGGCATCTCTACTTGTCCCGCAACATCTCCGCGCCGTACCCCGGCGAGGGCGTGGCTGGTGCCGTGACACCTGCCGTCCTTGCCAGCATCTACCAGTACGAATCGGCCGGCACTCTCAATCAGGACCAGTTTGTGGCCAGCCTCAGCCGTCGATTCCGGGGTCGCATCGGAGTCTTCGGTCGCTATACTTACAGCCGAGCCTTCAGCAATACGGACGGTCCGGACAGCTTTCCCGCTAATCAGTTCAACCTGAGCGCCAACTACGGCCGCGCGTTTACGGACATCCGGCACAACGTGGTAGTTGGCGGATCGCTGCTCGGACCGTTGGGTCTCAACTTGAACCCTTTCCTGGTGGTGCGCTCAGGCGCGCCTTTTGATATCACCACAGGACACGACAACAACCACGATACACTGTTCACCGATCGCCCCGCGTTTGCCACCGACCTATCCAGGCCCAGCGTGGTGGTGACCCCTTACGGTGCCTTTGACACACGGCCGACCAGTGCCGCGACCATCATTCCTCTTAATTTCGGGCAAGGGCCGGGCTTTGTCACTCTCAACCTGCGGCTGAGCCGCACATTCGGACTGGGGGGTGACAGCGGGGCCCGGACATCCCCAACCAAGGCTTCGAAGAAAAGTGGTCTCTCGGGTTTTGGCACCCTGAGTGAAGAGCCGCACGGCCTTTTCCACGACTCCTCGACCCAACACCGGTTCAACCTGACGGTCGCGGTTATCGTACGCAACGTGCTAAATACCACGAATCCAGGCCTGCCGATCGGTAATCTCAGCTCGACCTACTTCAACCAGTCAAACTGGCTGGCTTCGAGCGCCGGGCCCGAAGACGCAGCTTATGGCAACAACCGCCGCGTCCAGTTTCAGGTTCGGCTCAGCTTTTGATCGTCTCCGCCCGCGACAGAACGGTTGTGACGAAGGCTGATCTTGATCTCTTTTCCAGAAACGGTCTGGGGCAAGTCGGTCGCGTTGCCAGAGAAGGCGCCAAGCAACGAAATCGCCCCCACCACGACCGATATGATGGCAGTGTGAAGCGACCGTTGCCCGTTGTGCCAGGATGGGATCGTGGGCGTGGTCTAGCGACCCGCCACGTAAGGGCACCCCTTGTGGGTGCCCTTCTTGTTTGCGCCCTTCGCTGGTTTCTTGCGGCCTAAGGGCACCCATAAGGCTGTCCCTACATCGGGGGGCCCCGAGCTACTGGACCGCCGGGCGCCAGTCGCACCCGGCCTGTATCCGACAGACCCACCTTCCGGCAACTGGCCTCGCCTTCGGCCCCACGATTTGGGCTACTTAGCGCTCTGCGGCCTTGGCACCAGAGTTGCTTTTTATGAGTCGCGGAGCTGAAACCAGCGTGGAAAAGGAATCAGCTCGGGAGGTGTCTATGGGTCGGTCTTCTGTGAGTCGGAGAATCGAAATCAGTGAAGGCAGGGTTTTCCGTCGTACTCGGAATAGAGAGATTCTGTGTCGGCTGACGTACGAAGTCACACCTTTCAGGGAGGGCCTGTTCCGCTGGTTCCTGTTAGGCATCGAGGAGCTGGAGTGAGGCAGGCTCGAGGAGTGCGCATGACTCAATTCGCTCTCCGGTACACCGCCAAACTTGCGGAACGCAGAGGGAATGTCTGTCATGGCGGAGGGCTATTGTGATTCCGGTGGTCATCAATGCGGATGATTTTGGCTTGACCGAGGGAGTCTGCGCGGGAATCGTGAAGGCCATTCAGGCTGGTGGTGTCACCGCCACTACTGCAATGGCGTGCGTTCCAGGAGCGGTGGAACGTCTCAAGCGTTGGGCACCCAAGATCCCCGGACATATCGGCGCGCATCTCCAGTTGACCAGCGGTGCGCCCGTACTTCCTCCTGAGCGTGTGCCCTCGCTCGTGCAGGATGGCGGGCAGTTCCCCGCAATCCGCAAGCAGGTGCGGGCCAGGACAGAGGAGATTCTCTTCGAGTGGCGTGCTCAGATTGAGCTACTGCGATGCGCCGGTATCGAACTGACTCACCTGGACAGCCATCACCATATCCACCGTTTGCCAGTTGCCCTGCCCGCGTTCTGTGAGCTAGCCAAGCAATACGGCCTGCCAGCACGAGCCCTCGATGCCGAGACGACGCGCAGCCTGCGGACGGCCGGCGTGCCTTGCGTCGGTAGGACGCTGACCGACTGGTATGGTGGCGAGCTCTCCGCAGGAAGCCTGGTCAACGTCCTCAACGAGGGCAGGCGGGATTCTCCCGAGGCCGGGAGTTTCGAGGTGATGTGCCACCCCGGTTTTGTTGATGGCGACCTTAGGCTGCTTTCGCGATACGTGGACGACCGGGAAAAAGAGTTGGCCGTGCTCTGTGATGGCGTCTTTCAGCGGCAACTTGCCGTGGCCGGCTTTGCCTTGTCGCCAGTCTCACTTGCCGCTGGTATTGTCGGGTCTGGGTCTGCTACGAAGCAGGCGCAGGGCGGACCTGTCTTGTAGGTCCGCGACCCTCTATTCTCAATCCCCGTTTAGAGCCGCAGTAGACTTTGCACCGGTGCAGCCTTCCGGAGGACGGATGCAAGAGACGCCAGTTGCCGGTATTCACCTCTCGACGGGAGGGTCTGCCGACAGGGAACACAAGGACGACGAGGATCGTTCAGACGCCGGCGAGGTGCTGGGCAGCACGATTCGAAAGCAGGTGCCGCCGCCAGTGTCACTGCTGGCCTCGACCCGGCCGCCATGTCCCTCGGCGATACGCTTGACGAAGGCCAGCCCAAGGCCCCAGCCGGGGGCGGTGTGTTCCTGCTCTCGTCGGCGGTAGAAGGGTTCGAACAGGCGTGCCAGCTCCTCCGGAGGAATCACCGGCCCAGGGTTCTGAACCTCAAGTACAACGCTGTCGGGTCGAGCCAGCACGCGCAGACTTACCTCACTTCCTTGCGGGCTGTACTTCACGGCATTGCTGAGGAGGTTGAGCAGGGCTCCGGCAATCAGGTTAGGATCGCCTCGCACAAGAGGCAGGTCGGAATCCATCCCCAGTTTCACGCTTATCCCCGCCGCCTGCGCTAGCGGTTGCACCACCCGCTCGGCCTGGTTCACCGTCTCCGTGAGGTCCAGGACTTCCCGGCGTGGCGGTTGCGCTCCCGAATCCAAGCGCAGCACGTCGAGGTAGGTATTGATCATGGCCACCAGCCGCCTGGATTCTCGGAAGATGGTGGCAGCAGCGTCACTGTTAGCCGCCGCCTGGGGATAACGCAGGAGGAATTCCGCAAAGCCCTGGATGGAAACGAGTGGCGTGCGCAACTCGTGTGTGACGAAGCCCAGCGCCTCGGCACGCGCCCGGTCGCGTTCGAACCGCGCCGTAAGGTCTGTCACCACCACCATGAGTGCGCCACTCCCAGGTTGGGTGGAAGGCAGACGGATCGCTCGCACTTGCAACAGCTGTCCACCCAACTGCACCTCACTCTCTATCCTGGCGCCGGGTTGGCTTAGTCGCTTGCTCAAGTCCCCCCACTTGGGATCGCCCAGCGCGCCCACGAACGTGTCCAGGTTTGCACCGGGGTCCCAGTTCGATCTGTCGCAAAACTGCTGCCAGCGCGGATTGCGAAAGACCAAGCGCCCATCCGAGGTGAATACCGCGAGGCCTTCCTGCATGGCCTCAAGCAGTGTTTGGTCAAAGGCATAAAGCGAGCCCAGCTCCGCCTGCAGTTCGTTGAGCAGTTCCACCTTCCAATGCAGGTCTTGAGAGGGCGCGGGCGTCTCTAAACGCATGGCGGCGCGTAGACTTCCACCCATCTCGGGAGTTGCTGGCTGCAGGGCCCTCTGCAACTGGCGCAAGCCGCGCGTCAAGCCGCGATCAACGACAATCAGGTTCTCCAACTGCGCCGCGGGCGCAACCAGCACACCTACACACATCAGCGGTCCAAGTTCGACCATTCGTTGAGCGTGCGCGAA
>DATJKY010000171.1:0-9396 GCA_035490955.1 Terriglobia bacterium
GGCTCGCAGCCAGAATTCCTAGGGCAATGAGGGGCCTGTGTTTCTTCATGCTTCAACCTCCTTTTGTGAGATACGTGGACGTCGCCGCTCGCAAACCCTCCCTGCGGCGCGGCGCCACGCCTCAGCGGTTACGATTGGATCGGTCTACGAACTCAAGTACGCAGTAACTTGGGAATCGGATTTGTGCACGCTAAATTTTTTTTCGGCCAGTTAACCATTCACAGGAGCTTGCTTGGGGCAATCCGATCATCGGTTCGGTTCGTATACATTGCGTCGGCCCGCGCTACTGTCGTCGAGAGTCTCGAAGCAACTGAAGAGTCTTGTACATTGCAGCCTTGGAAACTTCAACTGCGTATCTTTCATTGAAAGCAGTTCGCTTGAAGGGGAGTTCTGTTACCATGGAGTGCGCTGTGGCTAACCAACGCGCTGTCGACCGCTCCGAGGAGGAGCGCTCGTGGTCTGCGCTGGTGGTCCAAGTCGCTGAAGGGAATGAGCCCGCATTAACGCGCTTGTATGACGTTACCAACCGTATTGTCTATGGGCTCGCTCTGCGCATTTTAGGCGATTCGTCGACCGCTGAGGACGTAACACTTGAAGTTTACCTTCAGGTATGGCGCATTGCCAGGACGTACGATCCCGGGCGCGGCACAGTATCCTCTTGGCTTGTTACTCTGACGCGCAGCCGGGCAATCGATTTGCTGCGTTCGCGTCAAGCGCGAGGAGCTACCCTTGAGCAATCCTTGGAAGACGTTCCGGCTCCCTTGAATCTCCGAAGCGACCCCGAACGGCTCAGCATTGAGGCAGCGCAGGCACACATGATCCGGAACTGCCTTGAGGAGCTTCCGGTCGATCAGCGCCAGGCCATCGAACTGGCTTATTTCTCGGGACTGAGTCACACTGAGATCGCGATCCGCACCGGTTTGCCACTGGGCACGGTCAAGACCAGAATACGTTTGGGCATGATGCGCCTGCGTGAACTGCTGGCGCCCCACGCGGAGGCACTATGAGTAGCGAGAAACCACCGGCAGGTAACGAGGTCCATGATCTGGTCTCCTTATATGCGCTGAGCGCGCTGGACGACCTGGAAAAAACGCTCTTCGAAGATCACCTGCAGCAAGGATGCGGTGCCTGTGAAAGTGACCTTCGTTCTTTCGCTCGGATTGCCGACACCATCGGCAAATCGGTTCCCGCCAGCCCCCCTCCGCAGCTCCGTGAACACCTGCGTTCCCAACTCCAGGTCTCTCCTCGCGTGCCCGGTGTCCTACTTCAGCAGAGTGGACTGCTTATCTCCCGCTCCGACGAGCTTGCTTGGCGAGCAATGGCTCCCGGTATTTCCTACAAGCCTCTTTATGAGGATCTCGCGCGCAAATATAGTACTTCCCTGGTGCGAATGAATGCCGGCGCTCATTATCCCAGCCACCGCCACTCGGAGATTGAGGAATTGTTTCTGTTGTCCGGAGATCTTCACGTCGAAGGCCAGATCATGCATTCCGGTGATTACTGCCGCGCCGATCCCGGCACGATTCACGGCGAAACTTTTACTGACCGCGGGTGTTTGTTCCTGCTGTTAGCTTCGCAAGAGAATGAGGTTCTCAGGCCGTGAGCCCGACCAGAACCTTGGGACCGGTAGGCTGCGGGACTCCGCCGGCCGGCTCAACCGTAACGGCAAAGGCCTTGGCTGCCACCTCGGCCGGCAACTGCGGCAGGAGCACTTCGCCATTTCCGTGGGCGTCCGTTTGGAAAATCCCAGCGCTTATTGGATTCCCGTGGGTGGGAACCAGCCACAACTGATAGGTCTTCCCGGAGGGCAGAGCGGGTAGATTCGCGGCGTAAAAGAGCAGGCCCCTCCGGGGATGGTAGAAGACTTTGCCCTGCGGAGCGGGGTGAGCTTCTCCCGCTACGAGCGTCACTTTCGTCGTGTCAGGCGCCGTTAACAACTCGAGCACGGCGCGCGCCCGAGTAAGTTCGGCGTTCATCGTTTGCTGGGTACCCTCGAGCTCGCGGACCTGGCGATAGAGCTCCTTGTTCCTAGTCCTCAGAGCCATTGCCCATACGGCCAGAACAAGCGATAGCGCGGCGAGCGCAGGTGTGGCCCATTGCCAGAAAGCCGCAAGCCGAGCGGGGCGCTGCTCTGGACGGCGGCCTGCAATCTGTTTTAGCAGGCGCTCCCTGACGTGGCGGGGAGGGTCTTGGGGCGGCGCCGCCAGCGCCAGCAAAGCCGCACGCCCGCGTGCTTCCTCAACCTTTTGCTTGCACTCGGGACATGTCTCTAGATGCGACTCGAGCTCTTGCGCTTCTTCACGTTCCAGCGCGCCGAGGGCGTACAGGTCGAGGTCCTCTTCGAATTGTGGGTGCCCGTTCAAGGGTTCAAGGCTCTCTTCAAAAAGTCCACCGCCGCCCGCAACCGGGTCTTGACGGTGCCGAGTGGTTCCCCCGTTCGGCGCGCTATCTCCGTGTGCGTGAGTCCCTCAAAGTAGGCCAACTCCAGCGCTTGGCGGTGCGCCGGTTGCAGTTTCTCCAGGGCGGCTCGCACGCGTGAAATCTGCTGTGTCTGCACCAGATCGTCTTCGAGATTCATTTTAAGAACGACTGTCTGTTCACGGAGCTCGGCGGCCAGTTCGCCCGTTCGCTCTCGCAATCGCGAAATCGCACGGTTGCGAGCGCAAACCAGCAACCAGCCGCTCAATGACCCGCGCGACGGGTTAAAAGCGGAGGCCGACCGCCAGAGCTGGTAGAAGATATCCTGCAAGACCTCTTCCGCCACGTCGGCATTGCGCAGGACCCGAAGCGCCACCGAATACACCAACTTGGCGTAACGGTGATAGACTGCGGCGAGCGCCGTCTCATCGCCGCTCGCGATCCTGCGCATGAGAGCGGCGTCGCCATCGTGCGCGCGGGAATTGGCGCTTCGACTCTGCAGAGTTCCGCTGTTCTCCATTTCGAACCCCTCTCGTATCATCTTTTACCCTCGGGCGGTCATTCGACGCAAAAGGCGATCCTGAGCCCTGGGGTCTTATCCCTTTTCAGGCGAAGCTGCCGGTGCTGCGCCGTGTCTCCTGGAGGTGGAACTGGCCTCATAGCCAATTGCCGCCCATCGTCCATGAAGTTAGGGGCAAGACCTCCATTGCGAATTTGGTGGCCTAACGCCAGCCCGGGACTGACAACCAGCTGCCGCTTCTCGGGCCAAGCGCGAACCCCGCACGCTTCGATTCGATAGCCGGGGAGGGTTCCGAACTCGGATTTGGGATAAATCGCAAAAGGGGAGTGACGAGTCGTCAAGGATGCGGGACGAAAGCCTAAGAGTCCAGAGCGAGTTTCCGCAATATTGCTCCTACGACGACCCGTCCCACTGCAAATACGACTGGTAATCAGAGATCAGTCATTCGTCCCAAAGCCGCATCCGAAACTGTGCGTTCGTATCGGAGGATTCGTGCGAAACGAAGTGGGCGAGTCGCCCATCTTGAATCGCAAAGCAGAAGGGAGAAGGCATGGAACGGGGCCAAAAAACAGAACAAAAGAGAACAAAGGGTTACATCGCCATGCCAGGCTGCCTGCTGGGCCTGACTACGCTCGCTTGGCAACTTGCGTCGGTAGGATCCCTGCCCAACAGCAGTCGACCAGCGAGGTCCCGGCTGGGTTGCTGATGCTGGTGCGCGCCTGGGAGCCCAAAACGGGCGAACTGATTGGCTGGATGCCCATGCACCGCGTGGCTCTCACTCTTCAGCAATTGGCAGAAGAAAAAGGAACTCCGACCTTCGATTTGAATCAGGCCCTGACCGTGGATTTTCCATATCGCCCGAAGGACGCAGCCAAATACGGCCGGTTGCTCGTCATGCATGAGACCGCAAGTTTCCAGGGCCGCGAGTGGATGCCAATACAGCAGACCCCAAACCTCGTACACATACACAAGTTCACTTTTTATGTGAAGTCGATCGACTTTGTCGAGTCGAGGTGGCGAAGGTCCACAGTAGTCGATTCCGTCAGTCAGATGCTGGGAAAGTAAGAGCGTGGATCCGGCCCAGGGCAGCGGCTCCAGGGGAGTCTATAGGAGAATTCAAATAAGCAATGCGCACAGAAACTCTATGCATCGCGAAAGCTGTTGAAAGGCCCTCGGCTTTCGAGCTGCCCGTTGGCCCGCCTCAAAAAGTCCGCTCCGCAGAAGCTGATGTGGCGCCTGCCACAACAATCGAACTGACCTTGGTAGACTGCGCCGGCTTATGCGAAGAATGACCTCGTCGGTCTTTCAGCCCGCTCGCTAGTGACGGCCAGTGCTCAATGCCGGACCAATCCAGCCTGGATTAACGTGGTAGGACGAGTGAGAGCCGGTCTCTTCTCCGCCTCTTAGACCCGGTGAATCTTTTCCTTCAAGCAACTTTTCTCCCGCATAAACCATCAATAGTGCGTCAGGTGCAAGAGGGTCCATGATCGCCATGAAGTCGGCACTCGACTGTTCAGAGGCAGGCAGCGGGCAACGGCCGGGAAGCGAGGGCATTTATCAAGCTCTGTTCGAAGAGGCTCCCGTGGCCTGCTTCTCGGTTGGAATCGACGGCCGCGTCCGGATGGCCAACCGGCGCGCCCTGGAACTGGTTGCGTACCAGTTGGATGACCTGGTGGGCCGACCTGTCGTGGACCTATACGCTGACACCCCTGCCGGGAAGGCCAAGGCGCAAGAGGTGCTTGCCCGATTTCGCGCCGGCGTGGAGATCTGTCGGGAAGAACTGGAGATGTGTCGCAGGGATGGCACCCGAGTTTGGGTCAGCCTCTCAGTACGGCCGATTCGGGACGCCGAAGGCCACGTAGTAGCGAGCTGTTCGATGCTCGAGGAGATCAGCGACCGCCGCGACCGGGAGGAGCAGGCGGACGGACGGAACCATCAGGGCGAGCCTTTCGATAACGGTAGTGAGACTGCCCAGGGCTCGTCGGCCTTCCTCGAAGGTTCTGAGTCGGAGCGCAGGCATCTAGAGCGACTGATGGTGAAGTCGGCCGGGCGGATTCACTTCTTGAAAGTGGAGCAGATCGATTGGATTGAGGCCGCGGGCAACTACGCAGAGGTGCATGTGGGGCAAAAATCGTACCTGCTCCGCGAGACGATGAACCATCTGGAAGCGAAGCTCGATGCTTACAAATTCCTCCGTGTCCATCGCTCCACCATCGTCAACGTCGAGCGCATCAAAGAGCTTCAGCCCTGGTACTGTGGCGACTACCGGATAATCTTGCAAGATGGCACACAATTGACCTTGAGCCGCAGCTTTCAGGCGAAGTTGTGGAGGCTATTGGGCAAGCCCTTGTGAGAGGCTTTGGCTCCACAGCACGCTGATCCTCCCAGTCTCTTTAAGCCCCCGACGGTCGCGTCTGCGAGTCGCTTCCCTGTCTATCGCCAAGCCCCACCAACCGGTTTGAGCCCCTTACGGTTTATCTCCCGCACTTAGTTGTTCGTCCCCATTTTCTGCGAGTCATCCCAAATCCGCACCTCGATCCTTTCGTTGTCATCAAACGCGAGGTCCCAAGGTGCGAGCGCATCTGCCAGACACACCTGAGGCGCTCATGCTTCCAAGACGAAGTTTGCCTGAAAAAACATGGCTATGGGATGGCCTCGAAAAACTGAAAGGAGAAGAGAAAACGAGATGAAGCGAGTTACAACATCGGAAGGATTTCAACTCGATTGCGGACGACCGATTCGGGGGATTTCGCTCGCCGGTCCGACAAACAGACAGGAGGTTCTAAGATGATGGATTTTGCTCTCCGCCGTAGAATCGTCACTTCAGGTTTGGTTCTCGCGGCCACGGTTTTCCTCACCAGTGGCGCTTTCGCCCAGGACGAGCCCGGCGCGCTATATGCCATGACCAACACCGCCGGCGGAAACTCGATTCTGATATTTGACCGCGCCGCGAACGGTGCCTTAACGAGCGCGGGAAGCGTGGCGACCGGCGGCGCCGGCGAGGGCTCCGGCTTGGGCTCGCAAGGGTCGCTTGTGCTGACCAATGATCAACGTTGGCTGCTGGCAGTGAATGCGGGAAGCAACGACGTGACTGTATTCTCGGTCACTCCCGACGGGCTTCAGTGGCGCAGCAAGACGCCCTCCGGGGGAGCAATGCCGACCAGCATCGCCATTCATGGCCGCCTTATCTATGTGCTGAACGCAGGAACACCCAACGTGTCGGGATTCCACCTCTCAAGCGATGGGACGCTCACTCCCGTTCCAGGCTCGACGCAGCTCTTGAACGGCGCAGCCGGGCCGGCTCAAGTCGCATTCAGCGCTGATGGTGAACTTCTTTTTGTCACTGACAAGCCGACGAATGAGATTTTCACGCTTCGGGTGGATAACGACGGCGTCGCGGGCGCTCCTGTGGCGCATGCCTCCAACGGCGCAACACCGTTCGGTTTCGCCGTCGATCAGCGTGACCATCTAGTGGTTTCGGAAGCTCACGGCGGCCCGAACGGCACCAGCGCCCTTTCGTCTTATGACGTGGATGAAGAAGGAGACCTGCGGCTGATCAGCGGGTCAGTGCCGACCCATCAGGGGGCGGCCTGCTGGGTCGTGATCACAGAAAATGACGAATTTGCGTTTACTTCTGATACGGCGAGCGGCGTCATCACCGGCTTCAGCTTGTCACGGGAGGGGAGTGTCGCGACCCTGGATCCGCAAGGAGTCAGCGCCCGCCCGGGTTCGGCTCCGACTGATCTGGCACTGAGCGAGAACAGCCGGTTTCTGTTCGCGTTGAATTCGGGTTCGGGCACGATTGCGGGCTGGCGAATCGGGTCGGATGGCGCGCTGGCGTTCACGGGGGCGGCGGCCGGTATTCCGGCGAGTGCTTCCGGCATCGCAGCGCGTTAAGGAGCAGACCTGAACCTGCGAGCGGGGCAGCCAGGGGCTACCCCGCTCGCAGCCCCGCGACGCTTTCCCCACCGATATTCGAGCACGTCAATCATTCGCCATACGGCCGTCGCGTCTCCCTGCCGTATTCAAAGCTCCAGTCCGAGCACGAACACCTCTATCTGCCGCTCGACCTGAGCGCGGCTATGAAGCAGTCTGTTCGAGCCCCGCTGCTGTTGCGGCTCCGACTCCCTGGCCTTGTTTGTGGCAAAGCTGCTGCAGCCAGTTTGAGTCCCATACGGTTCGTCTCGCGTTCGTAGTTGTCTGTCCCCACCTTCTGCTACTCATCCCAAATCCCGTCCCTCGCTTCCTTCGTAGTCATCAAACGCGATGTCCCAAGGTGCGAGCGCATTTGCCAGACACACATGAGCCGCCCGTGCTTCCCAGGCGAACTTGCCTGACCGAAAACATGGCCGTGGGACGGCCTCACTCAACAAACTGAAAAGGAGAAGAGAAACGAGATGAAGCGAGTTACATCATCGGAAGATTTTCAGAAAAGCAGGAAGAACTGGCCCCGCAGCGGTATTACCGCGGCGCAGGAACCTAAACCCCAAAAAGGAGAACCATTGATGTCGAACGTAGTTCAAAGAAGCCTTGACAACAGCCGTCGGACACATGCGCCTGCGGGTTGGCCAACTATTGCAGCGATCAGTATTGTCCTGCTCAGTGGCCTACTCAGTCACTCTGACTCGGCCCGAACCGCTGCGGCGCAGACGATTGCGAAGCAGGCAGTGCTCGAGGACCGAGTCCTTGCGATGCACGCTGCCCTCAAGCGTGCAAGAGCCACTGCGCCTACACTGACGGAGCGAACCGCTTCGGCAGAGTCCGACTCCTTCAATTCGGACCAGGGGCCTGGCCCCGGGCCAATCGGCCCGGGACCGGGATGCAATTTATTTCCGGCGCCCGCGTCCGTAGGCGCCTCAGTCCCTCTATCGTACTTCGGACCGCCACCCTCCGACACCAATCGCAGCTTGGTCGGGCCAGTTCAATTGCTGAACACTGGCCAGGTTGACGCCGCGCATGGGACCATTACCATACCGCTCTATTTGGGCCATCTGAAGGGAAGCGGGAAGAATGTGTGGTATATCCTGACCGATGTTGATAACGCCGACGTAGCTGCCGCGCTGGGTCTGAATTTCTCCGCCAAACTCACTTTCGCATCCCACTCTGCCAGGACGGGAAACCTGGATGCTGACGGGAATATCGTATTTGACGCGGGCACGGTGAACTTTGCGCCCGAACGGAAGGTTATTCCTGGACCGCCTGGTCACGAATTCCCTCCCACGTTTGCGACCCCGGGTGAAGTGGGGGACGCAAATTATGGCCCGCTGGTCCGAATTGTCAACGCGGCCAATGTGATTTACAACGCACCCATGGTGGCATTCGACGTGGACCCGAGCGAGATCAACTTTCCCCACGGCCACGTGGACTACAGCAGAGTGCACGACCAGGTGGTGGCCATCGATCCGTTCAACATGACAGTCACTTTGAATCTGATCAACGGTTTCAGCTTCGGCCGGCCGGTGTGGTACCTCTCGACGGATGCGAGCATTCCCCTAGCTGCCGCCATCGAACACAACACCTTCGCTCCGCTGATGCAAAAGATCCTCTTGGGCCACGACGACAGCTTTGCCAGCCCTGTCGAGCGTATCTTCATCAGCACCAACGGACCCGAGGCAGGCGGTTGCGACAACCCGCTACGGCAGGGCTTGTCCGCAGACCTGGCCGATGGCCATCGGCCGAACAACGTCATTGGTGGAATCCCAACCATCGCTCTCGATTACAGCCCGTACTGGGACGCCCAGTTGTTCGAATGGACCGAAGATGCCATCGACCAAGGGTTCCGGGGTCAGGTACGTGAAGAGTTTCAGATCCTCACCTTCGTGCAAGACGGCCTTATCACTGGTCCGGGTGGTAAGAAGTTTGGCAGCTCGGGCTTCGCCATCAACTGTCCGATCGTTCAGCGTCTCGACTGACCGCTCGCCATCCGACGTTGGCAATGCCCGCCGTTCGAGCCATCGGCACGGCGGGCATTTCAACGCAAGCGATGCTGTGGATGCTCTTTATCGTTTCGAAAGAGGCCTCTGGATGGACCCGGCACGCGTGCGCGGCGATGTTCGTTTTCTGCCCGCGCCGCTGAAGGACCGGCTCCTCAGATTGGCCGACAGGCCGCACAGCATTCTGCCGGTGCAAGTCTACGGCGAGGCAAGCAAGCCCAGTATCCTGTTCCAGTACTACTTGATTGACACCAATGAATTTCAGCCGAATATTTTCACCAGCGTTGTCCCTGGCATCAACGATACCGCTATACCCACTGCGGCCAACGAGGCCAACTGCAAACTGCACACAGTGGGAGCGGTGCGGCTGGTGTTGGAGCCCAAACCCGGCCTGCCGACGGATCCTAACGACCCGCGGGCGTTCAGTGGCATATTCAGCGACGTCTCCGGGCTGTTCGTCATCAACAACGAGAGCGGCTGGTACGAAGGCTGGATGATCCACGATATTACTGTCCCGGAGGTCGC
>DATJKY010000172.1:0-6312 GCA_035490955.1 Terriglobia bacterium
AATAAGCAGATCGCTGATGAACTCGGAACCGCGGAAAACACAGTGAAGGTTCATCGCAGCCGGGCAATGGAGAAGATGCGCGCCAAATCCCTTGCTGACCTGATCAAAATGATCGAGAAGGTGAAAGGTCCCTCACAAAGACCGGCGTAAACGAAAGTAGTAATTCCATTCTGCTTTCTGGGACGCTCGGAATACCAACGCCCAATAGACTGGCGTTCAACCTTTACATCCGCCACTTCGCTTCTTACAACGCCACCTACGGTGCGCTGGGGGCATTCGTGATTCTCATGCTCTGGTTGTACATCACCAGCTTCATAGTTCTGGTTGGCGCGGAGATCAATTGTGAGCTGCGTAAGATGCGAGCCCAAGCGAAATAGAGGGTTTACCGCCGCGCCGGAAAGCCTTGCCGAAGGTATGAAGAGTGGTCCCATTTTCGGGGTCCGCGTGGCGTCAAACGGTAGCTTTGTTTTCTCCATTTTCCCAACAGTCTCCTTTGTTTTCAACGAGATCGGCAGGTTTGTTTCGACGGGTGATTTCGAATTCCAGGAGTTCATGCTAGGACATGCCTTCCATTTTGATTCCTTCCCAGCGATCAGAGCCACCGGCGCGTCTCGTCGCCGATCCCGGTCGGCCTCGCCCTCGAGCCTGGGCTTGGGGACGGCAAATATGCGGACCGCCTCATCCATTGAGACGGCAAGCCGAATTTGGGGCGCAAATGCTGATGCTGTTTTGAAGCGGGCCTCTTGGCCCGGGCGCACGCCAGGGGCATGGCCTTGCTTCTAATGGCGGCGTTCGTCCCGGACGCCTCCGTTGCTATCTCCTGGTGCTTTCCTGGCGATCCCACCGAGGACACTCCTTCCAGCAGACGCATCTTGCAAGAACTCGCCTCAAACGACGCGGTCGTCCCGGAAATCCGGGCCTTTTGAAACCGTCAACAGCATCTTCGTTTCTTACAGCAAGCGCAAGAATCACCGAGGGGCAGATTCAGGAATACTCTGCTTTGTAGTTGACCACTGCCATGCGTCCATACCGCTGCTGGCCCCAGGTCATCAGGCGCGTCGCAACGACGCAGTGACGGACGCCGAAAATCAAACGAAACCCCAAGACCCAACTTCTATGTCGCACCCCAGGCGAGCGTTGAGCATCACGGGTCAGGCTGCGGCATGCTACACTGGTCTAACCATGCGAGAACCTTTTGCACAGAAGTTGGAAAAGCGCGTTCTCGTCGGCGACGGCGCGATGGGGACCATGCTTTATTCAAAGGGTGTGGCTTTCAGTCGCTGCTTTGACGAGCTATGCCTGACGATGCCGCAACTCGTCAAAGAAGTCCACCTTGCCTATGTCAAGACGGGCGCCGACGTCATTCAGACCAACACTTTTGGCGCCAACCGACCTCGGTTGCAGAAATTTGAAGTCGAGGGCCGGGTGCGCGAAATCAACTTGGCGGCGGCACGCCTGGCACGAGATGTGGCAGGGGACGATCTCTACGTAGCCGGCTCCGTCGGCCCTCTGGGCATCCACCTGGAGCCTCTGGGGCCGACCTCGCTCGGAGAAGCTCGTCACATGTTCCGCGAGCAGATCGCCGCTCTTGTCGAAGGGGGAGTGGACCTGATCATCGTCGAGACTATGGTTGATTTGAATGAGGCACACCAGGCTCTGGTGGCGGCACGCGACGTGTGTTTGCTTCCGGTCATTGTGCAAATGACCGTTCAGGACGACGGCAGCACGCTGACCGGCACCGCCCCCGAGGACTTCGCGCGCCAGTTGGAAGCTTGGGGCGCGGACGTGATCGGGCTTAACTGCAGTGTGGGTCCGGCGGGCGTGCTGCAGGCTCTGGAGCGCATGTCGAGGGCTACTTCCCGGCCGCTGTCGGCGCAACCCAACGCCGGATTGCCACGCACCGTCGACGGCCGCAGCCTGTATCTCTGCTCGCCCGACTACATGGCCGACTACGCGCGGCGCTTCATCGAGAGCGGCGCGCGGCTGATCGGGGGTTGCTGTGGCACCACCCCCGAGCACATCAAGGCGATCAAGTCGGCGGTGCGCTCTCACGGCCCGCAGCTGGCGCGAATTGGGGTTGAGGTTTCAGGACGCAAGGCACATGCGGTTGAGCCAATACCGCAAGGGAAGCGCAGCGCCCTGGCAGCGAAACTCGCTCGGAGAGAGTTCCCCGTCTTGGTTGAAATCGTGCCACCGAAAGGGTGTGACCCCGTCCGGGAAGTCGAAGGCGCCGAGTACTTGTTGGCAGAGCAGGTGGACGCAGTCAGCGTCTCCGAAGGCTCGGGGGCCACAGCGCGGATGAGCGCACAAACCCTGGCAGCCATCCTGCAGCAGCGCGCCGGAATGGAAGTACTGCTGCAGTACAGTTGTCGCAATCGAAACGTCCTAGGCATCCAGTCCGACCTGCTGGGCGCCCACGCGCTGGGGCTGCGTAACATCCTGGCAGTTACGGGAGACTCCGCGTCGCTCGCCGCTTACCCCGCGGCAACCGCCGTGCTCGATGTGGACGCCATCGGCTTGGTCAACGTGCTGAGCAATCTTAACCGTGGCCTGGACGTGGGTGGCAACCCGCTGGGGGCTCAAACCGGCTTTCTCATCGGAGTGGAGGCGCACCCGGGTGCGCCAGACGCTGAAAGGGAGTTTCGGCGCTTCCGGTACAAGTTGGAGGCCGGGGCCAATTTTGCTATCACTGACCCAGTCTTCGACGTCACGCAACTGAAGAGGTTTCTGGAGAGAATCCGGGACGGCGGCTTGGACCGCATCCCCATTCTCGCGGGTATCTGGCCGCTCACCAGCTTCCGCAACGCCGAGTACTTGAATAACGAAGTACCGGGCATCTCCGTCCCTCAGGACACACTGGAGCGGATGCGGCAGGCTGACACTGGCGACAAGGCTCGCGCCGAGGGTGTGAAGATCGCCCGGGAAACGCTCGTCGAAATCCACGGCTTCGTTCAGGGCGTGCTGATCGCAACCCCGTTTGGCCGTTATGCCATCGCTGTCGAAGTGGCGCGCGTGCTGGCGGGAAAGAGCGCCGCCAGTGGCGGCCAGGAAGCAGTGAAAGAGCAAATGTAGCGCCCGACTTTCCACATTCTGCGACTCGCTGCGCCTTGTCGCCAGGACAAGCACCATTGTTCGTGTGAGGGGTTTGTATCAGGGCTCGGGTTCAGCCTGGGGTTCAGCCGAGCCGCCGAAGCCTACCCAATTAGCGGGCTTTAGCCCCTGCTGATTTTTGCTTTATCAAATAAGTGAGGCAATAGGGAAACGTGTTACGCCCGAGGCTCAGGATATCCGGCTCGGGCTGGCATTGCCGGGCCTGGTCATAGGCACACCAGGGGCTAAAGCCCGATTGATTGCGACGACTCTATGGCACGGCTGAAGGCTGGCTGAAGCCGCGCCCTGATATGATACAAGACTGCGGCTCCGACTGTTACCAGATGTAAAGACTGGAGATGCAGACCTAGCTAAAGGTCTGCGCCAGCCGGGCTGCTTTAATTCAATCTGCAACACTGATTGGTAATCGATCTAATATAATCTTCGGATTGCAGATTGCCCACAATGCTTACCGACCGCCCTCCCGGCAACACATCGCTCTTGAGGAGTTTCCTTGAGAGTGACCAACTCACGAGCCTTGCAGTACCGCAGGACGACCTTTTGTCCGCGCTGGCAAGGTCCGTCGATTCGACCATGAAACAAGGGAGGAGTACGCTGGTCCACCAAGCATGCACCGAGTTACTGACTGCGGCGGCTGAACTCTATAAGGTGCAGAGGCCGACGGTCCGGGTCCTGGCAGCTCGCCCCCTCCGCGTTCGCGAGGGGGGCGGGGCAACGGAGCTTTTTGGCGACTACAGTCCCGGGGCCATGCTGATTCGGGTATGGATGCGGACAGCCGTCCGCAAGCAGGTCACGTCTTTCGGCACATTTCTAAGTACGCTCTGCCATGAGTTCTGCCACCACCTCGACTATCAGCGCTTCGGGTTTCGAGATTCGTGGCACACGCGGGGTTTTTACGAGCGTACGGCTGTGCTCTACCATCACGTGCGGGGTACACCGATGAAGCGACTGTTCTGGCTGCGAGCGCCGGGTGGCCGCTGGCGCATCGATTGGCCGCGGACCAATCGCGGCCTCTGAGGAGTGAAGCGCGAGGCCCCTTGGAGTTTCCTCCGTTAACATTTCTCAAAGGGGACGCCACGTTTGAGAAGTCGCTTTGTATCAGGGCACGGCTTTAGCCGGGCCAGGCTCGCCTGTGGCGAGCAGTTCAGAGCACCTCAGCCAAAGCGCTGCGCAATTTCTGTCTGGCGCGAAACAGAGCGTGCCTGGCGTTGCCCTCGCTCGTGTTGAGGGCAACGGCGACCGCGCGTAGCTTCAGGTCCTGGTAATGCTTCAATTCAAATACCGCCCGCTCGCAAGGGGTTAGTTTTTCAAGCGCGCGCTTAAGGCGCGTCCGCATTTCCCGTGCCGCCAGGTTGCTTTCCGGGTTGCTCGCATATCGCCTGTCGGCCATCCGGTCCAGGACCTCGACAGCGCCTCCGTCCTGGGAAGTCTTCAAGCCCACAGTCTCGTGAGGGTTCCGACGTCGTCGCAAATAGTCAAGGCAGCGGTTCGTCACGATACGATAGAGCCAGGTGTAGAAAGAACACTCAAATCGAAAGCCGGCGAGATTCTGATAGGCGCTCAAGAAGGCTTCCTGACATACGTCCTGCGCGTCATGCTCTGATCCGGTGAGCCGCAGCGCCAACCGGAGAGCCGCTTTGTCGTATTGTCGCACCAGCTCATCGAAGGCTGCGGCGTTGCCACGCTGCGCTTCGCGAATCAATGCCGAGGTGTCTCCTCGCGAGCTATCGGCAAGCCCGTCTCCTGAGGGTGCGAAGGAATGGGTACACGCCAGTTCACTCGTCATATCCTTGACGTTCGATGCTAGCATTTGAGATCAATCCTCCTGGACTAGCTTCCGGCCGAACGATGCACGACCATCAGGGCGAGATCGTCCATGCGCGCCTCGCCGGCGGCGAAGTCCTGCGTGGCGCCCAGCACGGAAAACAGCACAGCATTGGCGGAAGGGCCACCCACGGCAGAGCGGGTTGCCTCTACCAGCCGCTCCGGACCGAACTGTTCGCCCCAGGTGTTCTGGCACTCAAGAATTCCGTCCGAGTAGCCTAGTAGCGTTTCGCCCGGATTGAGAGTGGTCCTCCCGGTTATGAAAGGGGCGTAGGGAACTGCGCCCAGGACGGGCCCGCCCGCGCTGAGAAATTCTACCGAGCCATCACGACGTAACACCAGAGGCACGGGGTGGCCAGCGTTGCAGTATGTCAGCTCACCGGTCCGCGAGTCGGCCCAGGTCAGGAAGAGGGTGGTTATGGGGGCCTCGGGTTGCAGTGCAGCAAGGTAGTCATTGATCTGGATCGCGACGGCTGCCGGGTCGTTCAGGGATCTGGCTAAGACGCGAACAAGGCCCACCATGAGGGTGAACCACATCCCGGCGCTCCCTCCTTTTCCAGCGATATCTCCGATACCCAGTACAGTCTGGAATCCCACGTCGAAGGCGGTCAGGAAATCACCGGAAAGGTGGCGTACAGGAAAGATCTCACCAGCGATATCGAAGAGACCACGGTTAAGCCGGCACGGAGGACTCAACCTTCGTTGGACCTGCGCGGCTTCGGAAAACTCACGGCGTAGCCCTTCATGGTCGCGACGCAAGGCGGCGAGTTGTTCACTTAGTGCACGGCTGCTCGGGACCGGCGCGGGGACGACAGCGGGATTACTCTTGGAGGCGGTCACCGAATCTCCGCTCAGGCTCGGCGTGAACAGCTCGCTCTTTCGCCGATTTCTGACCCTCTCCACTTGTTCGGGCTTGTTCACTGAGGTCTCCCAGTTCTGTCGTGGCCGAACGCCGTTCGGCCCTGCGTGGCCCCTCTCTTCCAGCTTGCTCATCATGGGTCTCTCCCAGATCTAGGTCGGCGATTATCCAACGAACTTGTACCCGACACCGTGAACCGTGAGAATGAAACGCGGCTCTTCGGGCTTGAGTTCCAGCTTCTGACGTAAATGGACGATGTGAGCATCTACAGTGCGGGTGGTCGGAAAGGAGTTGTAGCCCCAGACTTTTTCGAGCAGTCGATCGCGGCTAAGAGCCTCGCCCGGATGGCAAAGGAAGTACTTCAGTAGATCGAACTCCTTGGCCGAAAACTCCACGGGCTTCCCGTCGCGGGTAACTTGACAAGTGCGCAGGTTCACCGCAACGTCGCCGAACGCGTAACGTTCTTGGGAACCGCCATGGGCACGGCGGAGGACAGCCTTGATGCGGGCCAGCAGCTC
>DATJKY010000173.1:0-9148 GCA_035490955.1 Terriglobia bacterium
AGGGCCTAAAGGCCTTGGCGATCATCGGGGGCACTGCGTTGCGGCACGCCTGAAGGCGTGCCCTGATACAAGCCGTAATTGCGCGAATTCTTGTCACTAAGCACTAGGCTAGCAGGCTGCTGCAAAAGGGTATCTGTCATGCTGAGCGCAGCGAAGCATCTGCTGTTCCTCATTGAAAAAAACCAAAAAGCAGATCCGCTCAGGATGACATGCTCGGAGGTTTTTTCAGCAGCCTGCTAGTCTAGTTTGCCGGACGGAAAAGAATTTACTCGTTGTTTTACGCTTTGAACCGGACTGCCGACGGAGGGTACGTCTGGGCCGGCTATCTCCAAGACTCCAGCACCTACGCTGAATATGCCATTGTCGCTAAGCTCGATTCCAGCGGCAATGTGAAGTGGCAGACTGTGTATACCTCCTAGAGCTCCTTGGGTCTCGGGTACAGCGTCGTGCAGACTTCGGATGGAGGTTACATGGTCGCAGGCTACGACAATGACAGCCCGTTTATCGCACTGGCGCTGAACCTCGGCTCTAGCGGGTCAGGTTCGACCAGAACTGCCGATTGAGGATTGATACTGTTTCTGCGACTGGAGGTTACCGCTCCAGTCGAGCTTCGCGACCAATGCGGCGTAGGGTGGGATCGAAAAGGTGGCCCCGACCACATATCCACCGTCAGATGTCTGCCGAACGGCTTCCGCGTAGGAGTACTGGGGCGAGATGGCCTCCTCGAATGTTGTTGCTGTTTGCGCTTGGGCCGCGGGCACGATTGCCAGTGTCAGGCTTAGAGCGGCCGCGCAGCATCGAAAACCCTGGTGACATGACGAGCCTACCTTTCGCGCGAGCGTTGAGTCAATTGCAGGACTTCGGCGGCACAAAGGAGGCTGAAGATTGTGTATTTCCTTCGTTCCTTCGCACAGGAGCTCGCGACGCCAGCGCCGCGAACACGTACGCGCCGGCCGGCGCGCCGAAACCCTTCCAGAAATGTGTCCACTGTACATCGCCCCCGAATAGCTTCGAGAGATGACCGGCGGCCAGCTAGAAGTGAACAGCGCCGACAACCACCGACGTGCGTGGGTGCAGGATGAAGGGGGGCAGAGGAAGCACGAAGCGGAATCGCATGGCGGTGAACCTTCATTTGGACAGCTCTGCGGTCGCGAATGGTTCAGGCGACCACGGAAGCAACTTAACATAAATTTCGCCTCTTTGCCGGGCTGTGAGTCGGTGAGACAGATTTACAGGTAGGTATCAGCTATCGTGCGGCCTCGCGTAAGGTCGAGTTTCGTTGCATTGCCAGTTCGCGGGCAAACAGAGGGTTTTGGGGGAATTCGGCGGCCAACTCTTCGAGCTGGACGCGAGCCAAGCCCAACTGCCTCTCGCGCAAGGCGGCCAGGGCGAGCAGGATCTTGGCAAACGGTCGGAGGTAGTCTCCCTGCGTCGCCGCTATCTCGAGTTGCTTCATGCCTACTTCTCGGTCGCCCTGGATGCCACCCAGCCGGAGAAAGAAGCGCTTGTGAGCAGGCAGGCTACCGATAATGTAGTTGCCCGCGCCAAGCGCCAGATAGGCATCGGCGGCGTCAGGTTTCACCGCCAGAAGGCTTCTGGCATAGCCTTCTGATTCTCGGATCCGTTTCAGGCTCTCGAAAGGACGCTTGTCGATGAGGCTGGCGTAATCAGCTCGCATCCCCGCGGTGACGGTGAGCGCCAGGAGAGCGTCAGCGTCCTTGGGATTCGTCGCCAGGTGCTCTTTCGCTAGTCTCTCAGCTGCCTCGCACGCCGTGAGAAAGGCGGCGCGAGACGCGCCATTCGACTTGTCACCTACTCCTCCGACGAGCCTTGCATCGTCCAGGAAGAACTGGGAGGAGAGCACTCCTTGCTGATAGAACTCCTCAAAAAGATAGCTGGCGGCTTCCCAGGCGTGTACCAGAGGGTCCCGTGGGTTCTCCTTTTCCCAATTGAGGAACCGAGAGCGCGCCTCCTCGAACCTCGTCTCGTAAAGCAACTGGAAGCCGCTTTCAATCGCCGGCGGGCCGCCGGCCCGCGCCGGCAAGCCCGCCGCCAGCACGACAGCTACAGCCGAAGCAAGAAGCCTATGCCGCATGGAAAACCTTATCGCCGTCAAACTCTCGGCGCCTTTCATCAGATTACGAGTAGAGGTCGCGGCATTGGAGTTGGTTCAGGAGATGTAAAGTTTTTGTCACCATTTTCCAACTAGCCTGCCTATTCTGCTCCTGCCCATTGCCATGCTGTCCAATCTGGCATTCCAACAACGGGTGTTACGGCTGGGTCTCTGCTTGTGAACAGCGAGCGATCAGCGCTGATGTCGCGCCGTGGCTCGGCAAGTACTGTGGTATGACGCCCCAGTTCTGGATGAACCTCCAAAGTGACTACGACCTGCGGCTTGCAGCGGCACGCGCGCCACTGGCCAAGATCAAGCCACGCTCGGCCGCGTAGCGCATGCCAGCGAAGGAAGGGTAAAGGATAAGCTTTTAACCTTTAATCCTTGACTTTTATCCTTAGCCGTCACTCGTCACTGGTTCAATCTGCACGCGATCACCGACCTTGATGGTGCCTCCCGTGAGGATCTGAGCTCGCAGGCCACCGCGGTGGGTGAGCCCTCGAATCACATCGGGTTGGGTGAGCCGTTCCAGATGCGCGCAGGGTTCGCAGAGCCTAAGACCTCGCAGCATGGCCTCGCCTATCTGAAACTTGCGGCCCACCAAATGGTTCAAGGCAACGCCGCGCGTCACGATATTACGACGTGCCTCGCCGGGCCCAAGGCGAGGGCCATAGTCGCGTTCCAGCGCTTCCAGCGCCTCGGCCTCGATGAGTGTAACCTCGTAGTCAGGTTTGGGCTTCCAGAAGGTGCCGAGGCCGAGGAAGTACCGGTCCCCTTCGAGTCCCTTGGCGGCAACGGCCCGCACTTGTTTCACGTTTTGCATCGCCTCTACCGCCCGGGGAGCGATGTGTATTGAGGCTACTGTACCTTCACTCATGTGCGCTCAACTCCCAAAGCTCTGCTGGTCGCCATTGCCCTAAATTTTAGATTGTATGCGTCCGGCCTCCGATGAGCAACGTAGGTTTGAGAGGTTAATTGGGGAAGAACCGCGGAGTTTGAAAGGCAAACTCTGCGCTACGCGGCGGCGCGGATGGATTCGACAAAGAGTGGTTATAGTTGTGGACCAAGATGTGTCCGCCCGCGTCGTCAGGAATGCTCTTCGTCCGGGGGGGCGGAGCGGCCGGCGATGACGAACTCCGGAGAGCTCCGTCCCCAGGCGCTGGTGCGCCAATTGTCCACTGGCTCCGCCGCCGTGAACCACGCAGGGAGTGTGATCGCGAGCCGCTGCCCCAGCCCGTACGCGAATGGCTCGTACATCTTGCGCAGGTACTCGAACTTCTTGTCCGCTTCGTGAGAACGGACGAGAGAGATTCCCGCAGCGGCAAGAAGGTCGAGCAACTCGTCGCGATCCTGCGGCGGCAGGCGATCGGCCGTCGTCGGGTTGGGCGGGATGCGGAAGACCTGTGCGAGGTCCACCAGCGCATGGCGCGAAATCGCGAAGGTCAGCCGTGCCTGCCATCGGCACTGTGCCTCGGTGTAAGCCAGGATCAGCGCGCAGGCGTCCAACACCGTGGTGAGAGCCGCAAGCCACGATTGGTTGTTGTGCAGCGAACGGAAGTAGCACAGGAGGGGATACGAGAGATGACTCTCCATCAGCTCGGCGGCCCAGGACTCCCACTCACCCAGGTACTCGCCGAGTTGCCTCAAGTTGTCCGCCTGCGCATGTCGCCGCAGCAGTTCCAGTGCGCTAGGCGGCGAGCCGGCGCGAGCGTCGAGCAAGGAAATGTTGACTTCGCGTCGCGAGAAGGCACCGTAGAGAACCGGCAGATAGGAAATGACGACGGCCAGAAACCCGAACCCCACGCCAGCCTCTGTTACGGTGAGGACGCGTGCCAGCGGTGTGCGGGGCGTCACGTCACCCAGGCCAAGCGTGAAGAAGGTGGTGCCGCTCATGTAAAGGTCGGTCTCGAAGGATGGAGTCTCGTTGGGCCCGGAGTTGAGGGCCGAGCCGATTCCCCAGTGCAGCAAAGCGAAAGCGAAGACCAGACCGACAAACCAGACCACAAACAACGCCAACAGGGAGAGCGGCCCGTAATAGCTGAAATAAGCTTCGCGGCGCTTCGTCGACCTCATCCGCAGCGCCGCCGCTCTCCAGGGGAACCAGGTGGCGCGGAAGAACGTCGATGCCAGGCGAATGCGACGCGTGACGCGGCGGGGCAGGATGACCGTTTCGAAGGCATCCCAGAGGATCGTGAAGAGAATCAAAAAACCACCCAACGTTCCGAGAGTTCCCATTTGAGCCCCCCTTCGAGCAGGATTTGGCTAGCGGCGGGCACGCCACTTTGCTGAAGCCATCTTAATCTTAAACCGGCACACAGGTGGTTGAGACTGTGATCTCGTGAGGTGTGTTAAGTCATCCGTAGGTTGCACCTACGGCTACTCACGGTTGGCCCCTGCCGGGGCCACATCAAAGGACGGCTTGTATTAGCACTTATGGGTCAATGGCCTCTGCCGCCGTTTCCCCTTTTTCCCATTTCCCCTTTTTACAACTCCCCTTTTGCCCATTTCCGCATTTCCCCTTCCCTCACCGTTGCCAGTCCGGCACCACCACGTCGACAGGTCCAGCGCCTACCGGCACAGTCGTAATCAACAGGGAGCGCTTTGGATCCATCCAGAGTTGGCCTTTGCTGTCGCGAGCACGGGGATCGGCGCGCAGCACGGCGAGACTGGAAGCGCCGCGATCCGCGACCACCAAGAATCGCTCGTCGGGTGTGAGGGCGAGGGCGCGGGGTTCAGTGCCGACATGGGTGGAGTTCAGGACCACGCGGTTCTCCACATCCAGGCAGGTTACGGAGCCATCCCCGGCGTTGGCAAGGTAGAGCACACTCTGATCGCGGCGGATGACCCCGGCGGCGGTTCCACGTCCTGTGGGGAAGGTCTGTTCAACGTTGTCATGAAAGGCGTCGACGATGGTGGCGATGCCACCCTCGGCGCTCAAGACGAACAGTTCGCCACCGTCAGGCTTGAGCAGCAAGGCGGTGGGCTTGGAACTGATTTCGATATGGGAGAGGATCTGGCGTGAGGCGGTGTCGGCAGCGGAGACCTTTTCTTCCTCTGTGTCAGCCACGAAAGCTTTACTGCCGTCGGGCAGGATAACGATGGGGCCGGGACCCTTGCCAACCGGGACGGTGCCCAGCACCCTACGCGCTTCCACGCTGACAAAGATGAGCCGGCTGGTGTCTGCGTCAGCTGCGACCAGGGTCTTGCCATCCGGTGCCAGCACCAGAGACGCAAGCTTTCCCCCAACTCGGACCCTGCCGCTTTCCCGCGGGACCTCGCCCGGCTTCGCATCACCGAAGACAATCAGGCCGGAGTCGCGGTCAAGCACATAAGTGTGGTCTCCGTTGGGAGCGAAGATGAGGTCGCGCGCGCTCGTCCCCGTCCGCAGCGTCTCGACCACCCGCAGGGTGGGGAAGCCTATTACGCTTATCGTCCCCAGGGCAGACACCGCCCAGAGTTCGTAGTAGTGGGGCCGTACCGCCAATTGCTCAGGTTTCGCCGCCACTGGGATCGATGCCATCACGTGGAAGTCGGCAAGATTGACTGCCGCGACCGTGTTGCTGTCTTCATTGGCAACGAAAGCCAGGTAGGGTTTGGGCGGCTCGGCCTGCCGGTGGCAGGCGCTCAAGCACAAAATCACCACAGGCAGAGCGGAGAGGTGTAGCCCGTCAAAGGCGACACCAAAGAACCGTCTCACATTGTCGATTGCTGATTGCCGATTGCCGATTGAAGAATCGTCTCGCGACTTCCTCTGCGCTACTAATGACCGGATGCTTCGCCGGGCGCGAAGAAAAGCAGATCCTTCGCTACGCTCAGGATGACATGTCATTCCGAGCAAAGCGCAGCGGAGCGAGGAATCTGCTTTTGGTTGCGTCCTTATGCCGCGCTGCATCAATCGGCAATCATCAATCATCAATCGCCAATCGGCAATCGTCCGACCGTCCGGCCCAGGACAGCCGCTATGGCGCTCACTTCCGCCATCAATTCCTCGAACTGTTCCGGGTAAAGTGACTGGTAGCCGTCGGAAAGGGCGCGGTCCGGTTGCGGGTGGACCTCGACAATGAGCCCGTCGGCGCCTACGGCGATGGCGGCGCGCGCCAGAGGAACCACTTTGTCTCGCTTGCCGGTACCGTGACTGGGGTCAACGATGATGGGCAAGTGCGAGAGGTGCTTGACGAAGGGAATCACGCTCAGGTCGAGCGTGTTGCGTGTGTGGTCGGCGAAGGTTCGCACCCCGCGCTCACAAAGAATGACGTTGTAATTGCCTTCGGAGAGTATGTATTCCGCCGCCATGAGGAATTCCTCCAGGGTGGCGGACAGGCCGCGCTTGAGCAGCACGGGCCGCGGAGACCGCCCGACGCGCTTAAGCAAGGAGAAGTTCTGCATATTGCGCGCGCCCACCTGCAACACGTCGGCGTATCGCTCCACCAAGTCGCAGTTTTCGGGGTCGATGGTCTCCGTCACGATCAAGAGGCCGAAGTGCCGGCGCACTTCTGCCAGGATCCTCAACCCCTCTTCTCCCAGTCCCTGAAAGCTGTACGGGGAGGTGCGCGGTTTGAACGCCCCGCCCCGGAAGAGTCTTGCCCCCGCCTTGCGCACACGATCGGCGGCGGCAAAGGCCTGTTCGCGGCTCTCGACGGCACAAGGTCCGGCGACGATCACCAGATCCTTGCCACCGATCTCGACCGCTCCGCTTTCACCCTCCAGGGGTTTGATCCGGATCAGCGAGTCCTCGCTCTTCACTTCGCGGCTCACCAGCTTGTAGGGCTTGGAAACCGGAATG
This sequence comes from Terriglobia bacterium, assembly GCA_035490955.1. GTDB lineage: Bacteria > Acidobacteriota > Terriglobia > UBA7540 > UBA7540 > DATJKY01. Next base: position 6,897 of record DATJKY010000173.1, read on the forward strand.
GCCTCGGCTACGTTGGGCAGACCTTCGAATTCCTCCCGGTCCAGCGGGCCGGGGTTTCCGGTAATGCCGATGGCTGTGCGCTGCGCTCCGGGCATGGGATGCGCGCGGTAACCCATCGATTCGATTTTCTGGCAGACGCGGCGAACGTCGTCTTGGTTCGCCTGGGGCTTCATCACGATGAGCATCGTTCCTCTTACTCAGGGACCGGTATCCAGGAATTAGATAAAACAAATAGAGCACAGCCCTCGCCCCCTTGGGGGGAGAGGGTGGCGAGCGTCGCGAGCCGGGTGAGGGGCTCACCCCGGCTTTTTTCGAAGCAGCAGAAGAAAGGGATAAAGGATTCCATTTCCCCATTTCCCCACTTTCCCTTTTCCCCCTCCCATCAAGTCTTAATTTCTGGTTTGGCCACCGCCATAACCCTCTCTACCAGGCCGGGGAAATTGTAGGAAAGTATCCGGCCACAGTTGCGGCACGGCCAAGTTGCCTCCGTTATCTCTATGTGGTTCCAGTTCACGCATCCGCAGGAGCACAACACCTGCAACCCCTTGCCACTGTGTCCCTCCACCACCCTGACGTCTGCGGGTTCAACTGGGAAGTTCATTTCCATCCCCCTTCGGGCAGTTGGTTCTTCCTGCCGCTCACATTCTAGCAAGTTGCAAATCCCACGAGTGAGACAAATGAGCAGAAGCTAGCGGGAGCATCCCAGCCTTCAGTATGATCCAAAGTCCATGGCCGGACATGAAAACAGCGGGGCCACACGCCGCGCCACGATGGAAGGTGTGAAAATCCCGGCTCTGCCATCTGCTGCTTCGAAATAGGCGTCACAGCCCGAGCTAGGGCCGGGGCTTGCCCCGGCCTGAGGCCGATCCCGCATGCGGGATCGGTTCTACATTTTCATGCTGGGCTGCGAAAGGTCGCTCATAGCCGCGATTGGCCCGGCCGGGCCGGAGAGGCTCAAAGATTGTCAAATCTGAACAAACCGTCAAATTTTGTATTTCCAATAGCTTGATCTGAAGACATCATGCTGAAGTTTGGAGCATCTCGGCGACCGGAACCTAAAGCAACACTTGAAGAGTCGGCGCGTCGACACACCCAACGGGGTGTAGCAAGTAGACCCATGACAAACGACTGGATCGAAGATCGCATGAGCCTTCGGCTCTGCGCTGACGAGTGAAGATGTGCGAAGCGCTCTGGAGTGCCTGCGGTCCGTAAGTCCCGTGTTTTGAGCGGCCACTCGGCTCATTTTCAAAGCAGAACGTTCCGTCGCAAGATTAGACGAAGGGTCACTTTCCAATGAAGCTTTGGAATGCGGCGGTCACCGGGCGGATCCATCGGCCCTGCGCATCAGACGAATGGGTCCGCCCCCGACCAAATCCAAGGTCGTGTCCGGCGTTCTCGATGGGGACAAGCGACGTCGTGGCGGGGATGAGCGCGAGAGCAGACCTCATTTCCTCCAGCGTTCCGAAAAGGTCACGGGAGCCGTGCACAAAAAGCGCACGCGTGCGCAGCTGAGGAAAGTGGGCAGTGCGCAACTGGTCAGGCTTGCGGGGTGGGTGAAGCGGGTAGGAAAGCAGCAGTAGGCCCAGGATGAGCCCTGGATCGGCAGCGGCAAGCATACTCGCCTGCCGGCCGCCGTAGGAGTGCCCTCCCAGGAACATTCTCTTGAGCGAGCCCGGCGGGTTGAGTTCTTTGAGGGCTTGAACGGCTCTTCGCAAACCTTCACGGTCCCTTGCTGACCCGCCCGGCGACGGTGGTCCATAAGGGCGTTCCTGACGGTAAGGAAGATCGCAGCGCAGCACGGTGAATCCGGCCTCAGCAAGGGCCACAGCGACAGCCTGCAGCATCGGAGCCTGGCAGTTCGACCCAGCACCGTGAGTGAGCACCAGCGCCTCGCCGCTCGATGTCTCGGGGCGATGGAGAAATCCACGCACTGCAGGGTCTGAGTCTCTCGCGAAACGCTCCACACATTGAGGATTTTAGATTATCGATTTTGGTTTCAAGAAGTCGTCAACAATGAGCTCTCCGCTCTCAGCAAACAGGCAGAGGGTAGCGCAGAGTTTCCAGCCTTTGGAAACTCTGCGGCCCTTCCTCAGGAGCAGCTTAATGCTTTTACAAACGCTGCGGACCTTGCCTCAGGGAAGAACCGCAGAGTTTAAACGGCAAACTCTGCGCTACTGGCTGACGGCTTCACTCAATCCAAAATCCAAAATCTAAAATCCGAAATTGTCCTAAACTGGGAGCGAGGTCACCGT
>DATJKY010000174.1:0-20959 GCA_035490955.1 Terriglobia bacterium
CTGCAAATAGGTGACCTTCGGATAACTACAATTCCCCTAGAAACCGGAGCGTCGATGTTTGATCTGACCCTCAAATTGGAGGAGACGGATCAAGGGCTATTGGGAGAGATCGAGTATAATACCGGCCTGTTCGACGGCGCGACAATCGAGCGCTTCGCGGCTCGGTATCGTTCTCTGTTATCCGGCCTGGTCGCGACACCTGAATGTCCGGTGCGGCGGCTTTCTCTGCTCGATGAAACGGAACGCCGGCAATTGCTCGTAGAGTGGAATGCGACCCGTCGGACGTACCCCTGTGAGCAAACTGTCCACGATCTTGTTGAACGGCACGCGGAGCGCCATCCAGACAGGATCGCCTTGGTGTACGGAGACGCATCCATCACTTACAGGGAGTTAGATAAGCGCGCAGAGCAACTTGCGCGATATCTGTCTGGCCTGGGAATCGGGCCGGAGATGTTGATCGGTCTGTGTGTCAGCCGCTCGGTGGAAATGGTCGTGAGCCTGTTGGGAATTCTGAAGGCGGGGGCGGCCTATGTCCCGCTCGACCCGGCCTATCCGAGGGAACGCTTGGCCATGATGATCGCGCATTCCCACCTTGCTCTGTTGATTACACAGGAAGCCACAGCCGAGGCACTGCCGGAGGCACCGGTCCGACGTCTCTTTCTGGACCGTGATTGGGCCGCGATCGCCGCTGCCGCGACTTCTCCGCGCACAGCTGTCAGCGTGCATCCTGACAATCTGGTCTACGTGACCTATACCTCTGGTTCCACCGGGATGCCCAAGGGCGTCCAGATTTCCCATGCAGCGCTGCTTAATTTCCTGCTCGCCATGCGCGAGCAGCCTGGGCTCGGCGCCGATGACACGCTATTAGCCGTCACCACAATCTCGTTCGACATTGCGGGGTTGGAGCTGTACCTGCCGCTGATCACGGGAGCCCGGATCGTGCTGATCTCAGGAGAGGCGGCGGCCGATGGGTTCCAGTTGTCGGAAGTCCTGCACCAGATGTTGCCAACGGTTATGCAAGCCACTCCGGCGACGTGGCGGCTGTTATTAGCCGCGGGCTGGCAGGGACCACCGCCGCGGCGCATTTTTAGTGGCGGAGAGGCCCTGTCCGGAGACCTCGCCGCCCAGCTCTTGGAGGCCGGCGCCGAGGTCTGGAATTTATATGGGCCGACCGAGACCACGATCTGGTCGACCGCGACGCAAGTTTCCCGGCAGATTGACATCCTCGCGAGAACGAATGTCAATGTGTCGATCGGCCGGCCTATTGGCAACACCCAGGCCTACATTCTAGACCAATACTTCCAGCCGGTCCCGGTCGGGATTCATGGCGAATTGTACATTGGCGGGGCAGGGTTGAGCCGGGGCTATCGGGGCCAGCCGGCGAAGACTGCCGAGCGTTTTCTGCCCGATCCCTTCGCGACCGCACCCGGTGCCCGGATCTATAAAACCGGCGACGTCACTCGCTTCTTGGCCGACGGCCAGATCCGTTTTCTGGGGCGGGTCGATCACCAAGTCAAGATCCGTGGCTTTCGGATCGAGCTGGGAGAAATCGAAGCGATCTTGAACCGTCATCCCGCGGTCCGCAACGCCGTGGTGGAACGGCGAGAAGATCAGCCGGACCACCAACAGTTGGTGGCCTATCTCGAAGTCGATTCCAGTCGGGAGGAGAACCAGGAAAGCTCGACGACCGTGGACGCGGTTCAGGTCGAGAAATGGCAGACTGTCTGGGACCAATCCTATCGCACGGCTGAACCGGCGGCGATGATCTCCTTCGATACCAGTGGCTGGCAAAGCAGTTACACGGGAAAACCGATTCCCGACGCGGAAATGCGCGCCTGGGTGGATCATACCGTTACCCAGATCCTGGCGCTCCGGCCAGCCCGCGTCCTGGAAATCGGTTGTGGAACCGGTTTACTGCTGTCCCGCATTGCTCCGCATGTCGATCACTATGTCGGCACCGACTTCTCCGCGTCCGTCTTGGACCGTTTGCGGGCACGGATTCAGGAGTGGGGTTTGCCAGGGGTTCAACTTCTCCTTCGGGAGGCGATTGAATTCGATGCAGCTTATGAGCAAGCCTTCGATACACTTATCTTGAATTCGGTCGTTCAATATTTTCCCGGGGTAGATTACCTCTTGGCCGTGCTGGCCGGAGCGGTTGATGCAGTGGCCGATGGCGGAAGCATCTTCTTAGGGGATCTGCGGGCGCTGCACCTGCTTGAACTCGAGCATGCGTCGGTTCAGCTCTATCGGGCCGCGGACACGTGTTCCCGGGAAGACCTGAGTCGCCGCGTGGCCAACCAAGCGGATCACGAAGAAGAACTCTTGCTCGACCCGCGGTTCTTTTCAACGCTGCAGACCCGCTTTCCCCGCATCAGACAGATCGCGCTGCTTCTGAAGCGGGGGCAGTTCGCCAATGAAATGACGAAGTTCCGCTATGATGTGGTGCTGCGGATCGGTTCCTCAGACGAGCTTCAGCCGGTTTTGAAGGACCCCCCCTGTATCCACGAGACTACGGGACGGAGCTTCCAAGAACTACGCGACGACTTGACTCAAAGGCTCGCAGGGCGCCCCGACCTGCTCGTCATCCGCAATCTGCTCAATCGGCGACTGGCAGACGATATTCGCGTGCTGGAGTGGTTAGGCAGCCGCTCGGGACCCCGCACCGTGGGAGAGATGCGCGCACGCCTGCGGGAGAAGCCGGGTGCAGGAATTGATCCCGAGACGCTGTGGGCCCTTGGCGAATCCTTCGGCTACTCAGTCGGTTGCGGTTGGGCTGCGGCCGATCCCCGTCGCCGGTTCGACGCAGTTTTCTATCGCGCCGATCGGTTGCCCGGCGGCGGAGGTCCCGTCTGGCCTGCGATCTCAGCAGCTGGACCACTTGCCGCAGCGGGCGAAACATATGCTAACGACCCAATGCAGGGAGTCCGCAGACGCGTACTGGTGCAGGAACTTAGCCGGCAGATGGAAGGTCGATTGCCGGCCTACATGCTCCCCTCGGCTATTATTTGCCTGCAGCAATTTCCGCTGACCCCGAATGGCAAAGTCGATCGCCGCGCCTTGCCCGCACCGGCGATGGTCGGCCTCGACGGGAAGTATGAGGCGCCCCGCAATGCCGATGAGGAACGGCTGGCTAAGGTTTGGGCAGAAGTCCTCGGGGTAGAACGCGTTGGCATCGATGATAACTTCTTCGGTTTGGGTGCCCATTCCTTACTCGCCATCCAGGTCATCTCGAGGATTCGGGATGCGTTCGGCGTGGAACCGCCTATTAAGGTCCTGTTTGACGCGCCAACCATTCGCCTGCTGGCCGAATACTTAGCCGCGCGCTCTGATGACACGCGGCCGGCACCGCCATCCATCCCCGTGCTATCGCCGGAAGAACGGCAGGCCGCGCCCTTGTCCTTTGCCCAACAGCGGCTGTGGTTCCTCGATCAACTCGAGGAGAGCAGTGTCACCTATCATATCTCCGGTGCAGTGCGCATTACCGGCCCTCTGGACGTCTCAGTCCTTGAGCGCGTCTTTGGCGAGATCGTGCGGCGCCACGACATCCTGCGGACCACGTTTCCCGAACATCAGGGCAAGCCTCGCCAAATCATCGCGCCGCCAACTCCCTTTCCGCTTCAGGTAGTGCCCCTCGACACCTTGCCTGTCCACGTCCAGGAATTCGAACTGCGGCATTGGTTGAGATCGGAAAACGAACGCTCGTTTCGCCTTGCCCGTGACCCCTTGTTCCGCGCCGCCCTACTGCGCCTGGGGTCGAACGCTCATCTCCTGATCGTGACCCTGCATCATATCATCTCTGACGAGTGGTCCATTGCTCTGCTCTTTCAGGAAGTGGCGGCTTTATACCGCGCCTTCAGCAATGATCAGCCCTCGCCTTTGCTCGAACTCCCGATCCAATACGCTGATTATGCCCAGTGGGAGCGACAATGGCTATCCGGAGCGGCGCTGAACACGGAATTGCGGTACTGGACCGACCAGTTAGCGGGTGCGCCAGCAGTTTTGGAGCTGCCGCTCGACCGGCCCCGGCCCCAGACGCAACGCTTCCGCGGCCGCACCCAGCCTTTTTTGCTGGAGGCCGCGCTGACCGGTCAGGTCAAGCAGCTCGGGCGGGACTCGGGGGCCACCCTGTTCATGACCTTGCTGGCCGGCTTTGGGGTCTTGCTGGCTCGTTTGAGTGGAACTACCGACCTGGTTATTGGCTCGCCGATCGCCAATCGTAACCAGACTGCGCTCGAAGGGCTGATCGGTTTCTTTGTCAATACGCTGCCCTTGCGGCTGGATCTGTCGGGCCATCCCACCGTGCGCGAGCTTCTGGGCCGGGTTCGGCAAACGGCGCTGGCTGCCTATGATCGTCAGGATGTGCCGTTCGAACAGATCGTGGAAGAACTCCAACCGGAGCGCAGCCTGAGCTATGCGCCGATCTTCCAGGTTATGTTCGTCCTGCAGAACGCTCCTATGCCCGACGCGGAGCTGGGAGACCTGACGCTTGAGATTGTTGCCCTTGAGTCGGTAACAGCCAAGTTCGATCTCACTCTCTCGATTGAAGAAAGGAACGCAGAGCTACACGGGGTGATCGAATACAATACGGATCTGTTTGATGAGGCGACGATCAGACGCTTGACCGAGCAGTACCGTCGGCTGCTGGCGGGCATGACGGCAGCACCCGAGGACGATGTCATGGAGCTGCCCCTGCTGAGTGAGAAGGAAAGGGAGCAGATCCTGACCGCCTGGAACGCGACGACAAGCCTGGTTCCGGGCCCGCGGGCGATTCACGAACTCTTTGAGCTGCAGGTGATCGAGGCGCCTGATCGACCCGCGCTCGTCCATGATGGAGAGACCCTCACCTATGCGGCGTTGAACCGCCAGGCCAACCGAATCGCACACCAGCTGCGCAGCCTGGGCGTCGGCCCGGATGTCTTGGTCGGGCTCTATGTTGAGCCCTCTTTCGACATGCTGATTGGGCTTCTCGCGATTCTCAAGGCCGGCGGCGCCTATGTCCCGCTTATGCCGCGAACACCACCCGATCGCCTGGCGTTTATGCTGGAGGAGACCAGGGCGTCCATGGTGTTGACGCAGGCCGCGCTTGTGAACGGCTTGCCGGCCATGCGAGCACAAGTCCTCTGCCTTGAGACGCTACGGCTCGAAACCGCGCCGGACACGAATCTGGAGCAGCCGACGCATCCCGGAAATCTCGCCTACATCATCTACACCTCTGGTTCAACGGGCCAACCTAAGGGCGTACAGGTGACGCATGACAACCTGGCTCATTCCGTCCATGCCCGGCTGATCCACTACACCGCTCCGTTCTCGGGCTTGCTCTTGTTGCAACCCCTTGGCTTTGATGTAGCCACAGGCGGCATCTTTTGGACCCTGTGCCAGGGTGCCTGTCTTTACCTGGAACCGCACGCCCTCGCCCAGGACCCCCGGCAGGCGCTGGCCCGTATCGTCCACACCCAAGTCTCTCACCTGATGATTGTGCCCTTCTTGTATCGGCCCTTGCTGGAGCTGGCGGCCGCGAACCAACTGGTGTCCTTACGGGTGGTCATCACTGGCGGGGAACAGATGCCAATGGAATTGGCGACGAAACACCGGGCCACGGTCTCCCACGCCACCTTTTTCAACGAGTATGGACCAACCGAAACGACCATCTGGAGCAGCGTGTTCGAGGTTGGGACCGAGGGGCAGCAGACTGCCATTCCCATTGGCAAACCCGCGCCCCACAGCCGGCTCTATTCCCTCGACGAGCAGCTCAATCCGGTTCCGGTGGGAGTGGCCGGTGAGCTGTATATTGGCGGACCGCAAGTCACGCGAGGGTATCTGTCCCATCCCGGCCTGACCGGTGAGAAATTCATTCCGGATCCCTTTGCCCTTGAGCCCGGTGCGCGTCTGTACCGAACGGGTGATCTCGCGCGCTACCGGCGTGATGGGAATCTCGAATTTCTCGGCCGCAGCGACCAACAGGTCAAGCTCCGCGGATACCGAATTGAGCTCGGGGAGATCGCGGCGGTTCTCAGCGGGCATCCAGCAGTCGATGAGGCGGTGGTTGTGGTGAACGATCCGCCTGATCGTGCCGCGGGCGGCAAGCGCCTGGTCGCCTACGTCATCGGCGCCGCGGCTGCTGTGCCTGAAAGCCGGGAATTGCGCAGCTACCTCAAAGCTCGGCTTCCCGACTATATGGTTCCTTCCGCCTTCGTCCTGTTAGTCAAATTCCCGCTCACCCGGAATGGCAAATTGGATGTGCGCGCCTTGCCCGCCCCGGACCGCGAGAACCGAGAATCGCCATACGTGGCGCCGCGGACGCCTACGGAAACCCTGCTGGCCGCCATTTGGGAGGAAGCGCTAGGCCTCGATCGGGTTGGCATTCATGACAATTTCTTTGCCTTGGGTGGCGATTCGATCTTGAGCATTCAAATTGTCAGCCGGGCGAGCCGGGCCGGGTTCCATCTGACTGTCAAGCAGCTCTTCCAGCACCAGACCGTCTCAAAACTTGCTCGTGTTGCCCCCCCGCGGCAGATCTTCCACGCCGAGCAGGGGATGCTGAGCGGGCCGGTCGCGATAACCCCGATTCAATCCTGGTTCTTTGACGACCTCCCATCCGAGCCTTCTTATTTCAATCAGTCGGTCTTGCTGAAGATTGCGGCTGGTCTCGATCCGGCTCATCTCGAGAGCGCGGTGCATCATTTGATTGTACACCATGACATGCTACGTGCTCGATTTCACTGGGACAATAGCAACGGAGGACAGGACCGGCGGCCGCTCATTGAAATTGCCAGCAGCAACGAGACGATCCCGTTCTCCATCCGTGACTACTCCGCCCTCTCGGCCGAGGATAGAGCGGCGGCGCTTCTGGCCGACGCCAGACAACAGCAGGCAAGTCTGAGCCTATCGGACGGGCCACTCCTGCGAGTGGTTTTATTCCGCATGGGCGATGGCCAGCGCGATCGCCTGTTGCTGATCATTCATCATTTGGTAGTGGATGGCGTGTCCTGGCGGATCTTGCTGAGCGACCTCGCCACGGCCTTGACTCAATTGCTCCAAGCAGCACCCGTGGCGCTGCTCCCGAAAACGACATCCTTTCCGTATTGGGCCGAGCGGCTTCAAGCGTATGCCTGTTCTCAGGAGGCCGCCAGCGAATTCGACTATTGGCGGGAACAGGCAACAACTCCAACGGCGCCACTCCCTGTAGACACTTCGTTCGGCGCCGACGCGAATACTCTGGTCTCCGCCGATCAGATCACCGTGGTGCTGACCGCCGAGCTCACCCGATCTCTGGTTCAGGAGACACCACAAGCGTATCGCACGCAAATCAACGACGTCTTGCTGACCGCCCTGGTCCGGGCTGTCTGCCGCTGGACGGGCGACCACAGCCTGCGCATCCTCCTGGAAGGGCACGGACGCGAGGAGTTATTCGCAGAGGTTGATCTGTCCCGAACCGTGGGCTGGTTCACCACTGCGTTTCCAGTTGTCTTGAGATGTCACGATGGAGAGAGACCCGGCACCTCGCTCAAACGCATCAAGGAAATCCTGCGAGGAATCCCGAAGCGGGGAATTGGTTATGGACTATTGCGTTACCTCAGTCCACAGGTCGCTGTTCGCGCAGCCCTGAATGCGGCTCCCGAGGCCGAAGTCACCTTCAACTATCTCGGCCGCTTAGAGCCGGAGTCCCAGGGCTCGATCTTTTTAAGCGAAGCTGAGGAGGACACCGGTTCAGACCAGAGCCAAGCTGGCAGACGACGCTTTGTACTTGAGATAAACAGCCTGCTGCGCGGCGGACAACTAGAGTTGACCTGGGTTTACAGTACCAACCTGCATAGCCGGCAGACCATAGAGCGGTTGGTTCACGAATTCCTTGCCGAGCTGGAATTGATCATTCAGTACTGCTGTTCGGAGAAGGCCGGCGGATATACGGCTTCCGATTTTCCCTTGGCCGCGATGACTGACGCCGGATTGGCGTCCCTGTATCAACGCTGGGGGAAGACGGTTGAGGATGTCTACCCGCTGTCGCACATGCAGCAAGGCATCATGTTCCATAGCATGTACGACAATCGATCTGGCACATATGTGATCCAGATGACCTGCAAGATTGAGGGCGCGTTCCAACCCGACGCGTTTTGCCGCGCCTGGCAACGGGTCCTGGACCGTCATCCCGCCCTGCGTACGGTTTTTCTATTTGACATCGGAACGGATGCACTCCAGGTCGTGCTCAACCAGGTCTCCCTGCCCTGGCACGAAATGGATTGGCGCGGCCAGGCATCGTTCGACGAGAGCCTGGCGGCTTTCTTGCGGGCGGACCGCATTCAGGGGTTTCCGCTGGATGAGCCCCCGCTTATGCGCTGCAGCTTGATTAGGTTGGAAGAGTCGGCTTGGCAGTTTGTGTGGAGTCATCATCACCTCCTGACCGATGGCTGGTGTCTGCCCATCCTGATGCGGGAAGTCCTGCATTGGTATACTTGCTTTATCAATCATCAAGATACGGACCTGCCCGGCCCACCCCCATACAGGGACTACATTGCCTGGTTGGCGCGGCAGGATTTGGCCCAGGCCGAGGCCTTTTGGCGGGAGACGCTGCGCGGCTTCCGTGCGTCCACTGCCTTTGGAGTGGACCATCCTGCCACTCGCCAGGGTGCTGAGCCAGTCGGACAGATTGAGCATGCCGAACAAGCTTTCGTCTATGATGAGGTCACGCTTTCACTTGACCTGAGCATCAGCCAGGCAATGCGCCGCCTGGCGCAAACCCGGCGACTGACGCTCAGCGTGCTCATTCAGGGAGCCTGGGCCGTCCTCCTGAGCCGGTACAGTGGCGAGACCGACGTCCTGTTCGGGGCTACCATCTCCGGCCGCCCGCCGGAAATCGCCGAAGTGGACTCGATGATCGGCTTGTTTATCAACACCCTGCCAGTCCGAGTGAATCTTGACGACAATCAGTTCCTGGTTGCCTTTCTAACGGATTTACAACAGGCGCAAGTGGCGCGCGATAGCTATGCCTATACTCCTTTGGTGGCGACTCATGTCTGGAGCGATGTGCCGCCGCGCGAACCCCTGTTTGAAAGTCTGTTCGTATTTGAAAACTACCCAATGGATCAATCCCTGGAGGAAGAGACCTCGGCAATCACCATACGAGACTTGCAACTCCTCGAACAGACTAATTTCCCGCTCACTTTGACCGCGGCCACCGCCGGACGCATCCCGCTCAAGATCGCCTATGACACCGCCCGTTTTGATAGAGACGCGATCGTTCGCATGCTTGGCCAACTCCAAAATCTGCTCATCAGCCTAGTGGCAGGGCCAGAGCAGACCGTTGGCGCCTGGGCGAGATCCTGCATCGGCGAGCCGGAGCGGATACATCTGCTGGTGACCTTGAACCAGACCGAGGTTCGATTTTCCGAACTCGACATGACTGTGCCGGAGCTGTTTGAAGCACAGGTGCGGAGGACGCCGTCCCGGATCGCAATTGTCTACGCGGACCTGCAGCTCAGCTATGAGTGGCTCAACCAACGGGCAAATCAGGTTGCTCACTACCTTCGTTCTCTGGGGGTCGGCCCCGGGGTCCTGGTCGCGCTCTGCATGGACCGCGGTTTGGAAATGGTCGTCGGACTGCTGGGTATTCAAAAAGCCGGAGCTGCATATGTGCCGCTGGATCCCGCCTACCCTACCGAACGGCTCGCCTTTATGCTCGTTGATTCCAAGATCTCGGTTCTCCTGACCAAATCTCATCTGCGAAATGCTTTGTCGAAGACCCGGGCACATGTGCTGTGCCTGAATAGCGACGAGGATGAGACGGCGCCCTTCCGCACAGCGGATCCTGTCCACGTCTCAGGTCCCGAGGACCTTGCTTATGTCATCTATACGTCCGGCTCCACCGGGAAGCCCAAAGGGGTCCAGATTACGCAGCGCGCACTAGTCAACTTTCTGGTCTCAATGGCGAACACTCCGGGATTGAGCGAGGCGGATGTTCTGTTTGGGGTGAGCACCATATCCTTCGATATCGCCGCTTTGGAGCTGCATCTTCCCCTGTTGGTCGGGGCCAGGCTGGTGCTGGCCAGCCGTGAAGTGGCCTCCGATGGTTTTCGGCTGCTGTCCGAACTGGAGCAGGCCAGAGCTTCCGTTATGCAGGCAACTCCGGCCACCTGGCGACTGCTGCTGGAGGCAGGTTGGATAGGTGCGCTGCCACGACGGGCCTTCTGCGGCGGCGAAGGCTTGCCCTGGGATCTCGCTACGGCGATGGCGGCCACGCAAGCCGAGGTCTGGAACCTATACGGTCCGACGGAAACCACCGTGTGGTCGTCGATCCATCCCGTCCGCCACCCGGTCGATCACGAGCCGTATGAACCGATTGGTCGCCCGATAGCCAACACTCGTGTGTATGTGGTGGACCGCCATCAACATCCGCTACCGATGGGCGTGCCCGGTGAGTTGCTGATTAGCGGGGCCGGGTTGAGCATCGGCTACCTGGGACGTCCCGATCTGACAGCGGAGAAATTCATTCCAGACCCATTTGCGGCCGAGCCGGGAGGCCGAGTGTACCGCACTGGGGATTTGGTGCGCTACCGCGAGGATGGCAGCCTGGTTTTCCTCGGTCGACTCGATGAGCAGGTTAAGATACGCGGCTTTCGCATTGAGCTGGGTGAAATAGAGGCAGTGCTCAACAAGCGGCCCGAGATTTGGCAGGCTGTGGTCACCGTTTGGGAGACCAGTCCCCATGATAAACGCCTGGCCGCCTATTTGCTCACGGAGATGGGTAAAACGGTCGATAAGAAGACCGTCCGGAGCTGGCTGCAGGAAACATTGCCTCCCTATATGATCCCCTCGGATCTGGTGTTCGTCGACCGCCTTCCCCTTACACCCAATGGCAAGCTCGACCGTCAGGCGTTGCCCGTGCCTGATCGCCGACCACAGACGACCTTTGTGGCCCCGCGTACGCAGACCGAGGAGCACCTGGCGGCCATAATGGCCCAGGTTCTGTCCGTGGAACGGGTCGGGATCAACGATGATTTCTTCGCGCTGGGCGGTCACTCATTGCTGGCGACGAAATTTATTGCGCGTGTCAAGCAGGTGCTGCAGCTCGCGGTGCCGCTGCCTTTGCTTTTCAGGGAACCTACGATAAAGCAACTTGCGAACTATATCGACATTTCTCTCTGGGCCGCTCGGCAGCAGCGCATGACTCCTGTGCCCGTATCGCAGGAGGAGGAAGAGGAAATTACGCTTTGAGATCGATTGACGCACTGATCTCCGAATTGCGGGAGCTCAATGTCACGCTCTCCGTCCGCGGCGAGGAATTGAGCTGTCGGGCCCCGAAGGGGACGCTAACGCCGCAACTGACCCGGGAATTATCGGCTCGCAAGGGCGATATCCTGCAGTTTCTGAAACAGGCTGACGCGCTGACTGCGGGCGATGACGATGCCATCAGGCCGGTGCCCCGAGATCAACCGCTCCGCCTCTCCTTTGGTCAACAACGCTTATGGTTTCTAGATCGTCTCGAAGGCCCTTCCGCAACCTACACCATGCCGCTGGCGGTGCGGTTGGAGGGCGCCTTGGATGTCCGGGCGCTGGAAAAGGCCTTGGTTGAGATCACCCGACGCCATGAGGTGCTGCGGACAAACTTTATCGTACGGGACCAACAGCCTGTTCCCCACATTCACCAGACAGCGGATAGTTATCTGACAATCCGCTCATTGGACAAGCCGTTGCCGAACACGCCAACCGAGCAAAAGGCGACGGTCCGGCGGTTGGCAGAAGCAGAGGCCCACCGCAGCTTTGACCTCGCCTCGGATCGGCTCCTGCGCGCAACCCTGGTCCGGTTGAGCGAGACTGCGCATCTGTTTCTCGTCACCATGCACCACATCATCTCCGATGGCTGGTCCCTGGAAGTGTTTATTCGGGAATTGGTCAGCCTGTACACGTCGGTCAGCCAAGGCTTGCCTGCGTCCTTGCCAGAGCTGCCGATCCAGTATACTGATTATGCACATTGGCAACGCCAGCGCTTACAGGGAAAACTTCTCGCCAATCAACTTCCCTATTGGCGTAACCAACTGGCCGGCGCGCCCGAGATCCTCGCCCTCCCGACCGATCGCCCTAGGCCGCCGATCCAAACTTATCGCGGCGAGAGCGTAACCAGCGTGCTCGACGCTGCGTTGACCAGACGTCTGTACGGCCTCAGGCAAAGCTCGGGAACGACGCTGTTCATGACACTCCTTTCCGGGTTCGCGGTCCTGCTTGCGCGGTACAGCGGCCAGCAAGACATTGTCATTGGCACAGTTATCGCCAATCGGAATCATCCCAACCTTGAAGCCTTGATGGGGCTATTTATCAACACCCTGGTTCTGCGGTTCGACCTCTCCGGCAATCCGTCTAGCCGGAACTTCCTGGAACAGGTCAGGCGTACCTGCCTGCAGGCCTATGACAATCAGGACTTGCCCTTTGAGCTGCTGGTCGAGGAGTTGCAACCAGCCCGGGCCCTGAGTTATTCGCCTCTGGTGCAGGTTGCGTTTGATCTGAGCACGCCAATGGATAAGATTGAGATGCCCGGCCTAATCATGCTGCCAGTTGAGCAGCAGGCCATTGCCGCGAAATTCGATCTCAGCCTGTCCGTAGAAGAAACCGGTACGGAATTGCACGCCCTGTGGAACTACAATCCCGACCTGTTCGACGAGGCTACCATCATCCGCATGATGAATCATTATCGGAACCTCCTGGCAGGCATGGCGGTCGATCCTGATAAGCCCGTGTTTCAGCTGCCGCTACTGGAGGAACGAGAGCGGCAGCAAATTATCCGTGCGTACAACGAAACGGCCGCGACTTATCCGCGCGAACATACTGTGCCGAGTCTATTTGAGGTATGGGCAGACCGGGTCCCGGACCGTCTGGCGGCGAGCTTCGCTGATCAGGCGCTGACCTACTCTCAGTTAAAACAACGGGCGTACCAATTGGCTGCCTATTTGCAGAGCTTGGGTGTGGGTCCGGAGGTGCTCGTTGCTCTTTGTGTGGAACGTTCGTTGGAGATGGTCATAGGGCTGTTGGGCATTCTGAAAGCGGGGGGTGCCTATATTCCGCTCGACCCTGCTTATCCGCACGAACGTCTCGCGCGCGTAGTCGACGATGCAGGCGCCGCGGTTGTGCTCACCCAGGAACATCTGCAAGCCGCTTTGTCCGGAATAACGGCCCGAGTGATTTGCCTGGATCGTGATTGGAGTGCCATTGCCGCAACGAGCCGAGGCAGGCTGAGTTGCCAGGTAGCACCGGAGAACATAGCCTATGTAATCTATACATCGGGTTCGACTGGGCGACCCAAAGGCGTCCAGGTCAGCCATCGAGCGCTGCTGAACCTGCTCATTTCGATGCAACAGGAACCAGGCTTGACAGAACGGGATGTCTTCCTGGCGGTTACCACTATAGCTTTTGATATCGCGGCGCTGGAAATATATCTGCCGCTGATCGCGGGGAGCCATTTCGTCCTGGCCGAGCGCGAGACCACCCTGGACGGCCGGCGTTTGCGAGCTGTTCTGCAGACCCGTGCGGTGACCCATATGCAAGCCACTCCGGCCACGTGGCGGATGCTCGCTGACACGGGTTGGGACCCTCCGCTATCCTTCACCGCTTTGTGCGGCGGGGAAGCTTTGCCTGTGGCATTGGCCCGCCAAATCGTGCAGAAGGACGCACGGCTGTGGAACCTCTACGGCCCCACCGAGACGACGATCTGGTCGGCCGTCCGTCGGGTCAAACCAACCAAGCGAGGAGAGGTCCCACGCCGCAACACGGAGGGCGTCGAACCGATCGGCCGTCCCATCAGCAACACCCAAATATATATTTTGGACCTACACGGCCAACCCCTGCCGGTTGGTGTCCCCGGTGAGCTGTATATCGGCGGGGACGGCCTTGCCCGCGGCTACCTGAACCAGCCCTGGCTGACAGCCAACAGCTATCTTCCCGACCCTTTCTCCGCGGCCGACGGTGCGCGCCTGTATCGAACCGGCGATCTGGTCCGTCGCTTGCCAAATGGGGACATCGATTTCCTGGGTCGCATCGATCATCAGGTCAAGATTCGCGGGTTTCGCATTGAGTTGGGAGAAATCGAGGCCTCATTATATCAGTATCCGGGCATCAGAGAAGTCGTTGTCCTTACCCGAGAAGACACGCCTGGAGACAAACGTCTGGTGGCCTATCTTATGGCCGCGCACGACCCGCCACCGGAGATAGACCTGCTCCGCGCTCGCCTGAAGGACACCCTGCCCGAGTATATGCTTCCCGCCGCCTTTATCTTCCTGGCCGCGATGCCGCTTACACCCAGCGGCAAGGTCAACCGGCAGGCGCTGCCTGCCCCAGACCAGAGCAGGCCAGAGCTGAGCGCTAGCTTTCTCACACCTCGTACCGAGCTGGAAAGGACGATCGCAGAGGTCTGGCGGCAGGCGCTTCGGGTTGATGAGGTAGGGGTCGACGATAACTTCTTCGCTTTGGGCGGCCACTCCCTGCTGATAACCCAAGTGCATGAGGGATTGCGCGAGCGGCTCGCACGGTCGTTTCCATTGGTCACGCTGTTTCAATATCCCACGATCCGCACCCTTGCCACCTGGCTTTCCCAAGAGGAAGTGCCGGCCGCAATCTCTATCCGTCCACGTGCGCCACACGCAGGCGAAGCCACCGAGGACATCGCCATCATTGGCCTCGCCGGTCGGTTTCCCGAGGCGGACGATCTACAGACTTTCTGGGCCAACCTGCGCGGTGGCCGGGAGTCCATTCGTTTCTTCTCAGAACAAGAGCTGCTCGCAGCCGGAATGGAACCCGAATTGATCGCCCAGTCGAATTACGTCCGCGCCAACGGCAGTCTGTCGGATATCACCAGTTTCGACGCCGCTTTCTTTGGCATTACGCCGGCCGAAGCGGAGGTTATGGACCCCCAGCACAGGCTTTTTCTCGAGACTGCCTGGCATACTATGGAACACGCCGGCTATGGGGCCGGCAGGAGCAGGGCGGCGATCGGCGTCTTTGCCGGCTGCAGCCATAACGGTTATCTGGTGCATAATCTGCTGCCCAATATCATGGACTCGGCGACTTCGCACGCCATCCACCAGCTCATCCTGGGGAATGAAAAAGACTACTTGCCCACTCGTGTTTCCTACGCCCTCGACCTGAAGGGCCCAAGTGTCAATGTCCAGACCGCCTGCTCGACCTCGCTGGTCGCCGTCCACCTGGCGTGCAAAAGCCTGCTGGACGGGGAGTGCGAGATGGCGTTGGCAGGTGGCGTGGGGTTAAAGATTCCGCAAACATCGGGCTATCTGTATCAGGAGGGTATGATCCACTCGCCCGATGGGCATTGTCGCGCTTTCGACGCGAAAGCCCAGGGGACGTCCTGGGGGAGCGGCGTCGGGGTTGTGCTGTTGAAACGGCTCGACGCAGCCCGTGCCGATCGCGACACTATACATGCCGTCATCAAGGGTTCTGCCATCAATAACGACGGCTCCCTTAAAGTCTCCTTTACCGCTCCTGGGGTGGAAGGCCAGGCGGAAGTTATTGCCAATGCTCAGGCGCGGGCTGGGGTTGCGCCCGACAGTGTTTCGTACATCGAAGCTCACGGCACAGGCACGCTTCTGGGAGACCCGGTCGAAGTGGCCGCGCTGACTCGGGCTTTTCGGGCGGGAACCGACAAGCAACAGTTTTGCGCCCTGGGGTCGGTCAAAACGAATATCGGCCACCTCGACACCGCGGCTGGGATTGCCGGGCTGTTTAAAACCGTCCTGGCGCTCCAGCACAGACAAATTCCACCAACCCTCCATTTTCACGACGCCAATCCCGAAATCGATTTCTCGCACAGCCCCTTTTACGTCAACGACCGGCTGCGCGACTGGCCGGCAAATGGAACACCTCGGCGCGCTGGCGTGAGTTCGTTGGGGATAGGTGGCACGAATGCCCATGTGATCGTAGAGGAAGCGCCCACACCGGGACCTTCCGTCTCGCCCCGGCCGTGGCAGCTCCTGATCCTCTCGGCCCGCAGTCAGAAAGCGGCCGACAACCTGCGTATCAATCTGTCCGCTCACCTTCGGGATCACTGCGACGTTGCCCTTGCCGACGTTGCGCACACGCTGGGAGTGGGGCGACGACAGTTCGCACACAGGATCGCGGTGGTGTGTCGCGATACGGCGGATGCCGCCGCTGCCCTCCAGTCCGTCGAGCGCCTGCGGGCTGGTCACATACGAAAGGTGCAACCGGACCAGGCTGTCGCCTTTATGTTTCCCGGCCAAGGCGCGCAGTACGCCACCATGGGGGCGGAGCTTTATCGAACGGAGGCGGTCTTCCGGGAGCAGATCGATCGCTGCGCGGAACTGCTCCGACAGGAGCTGGGTCTGGACCTCCGACGGGCCATGTATCCGCAGCCAGAAGAAATCGACGCAGCCAACGCTCAATTGTCGCAGACCTGGCTGACCCAGCCGGCCCTCTTTGTCACGGAGTTTGCCCTGGCTCGACTGTGGCTGTCGTGGGGGGTGGTTCCCCGCGCCATGATTGGCCACAGTCTGGGAGAATATGTCGCCGCCTGCCTGGCTGGGGTGTACGATGTTGAAACTGCCCTGCGTCTTGTCGCCCGCAGAGGGCGGCTCATTTGGGACCGGCCGCTTGGGGCGATGCTCGCTGTCTCCCTATCCGCGAGGGACCTTTATCCCTTGCTCAGCGACAGTCTATCGGTTGCTGCCGTCAACACCCTTGAGGATTGCGTGGTCTCCGGTCCGTCACCGGCGCTCAAGATGCTGGCGGCACAGCTCGAAAACGATGCGATTCCCTGCCGCTGGCTGCGGACTTCGCACGCCTTTCACTCGGCGATGATGGAACCGCTGGTCGCCGCTTTCACCGAGCTCTTGAAGAATGTTCGACTGAATCCGCCCGAATTGCCTTTTGTGTCCAACCTGACGGGCGCCTGGATCCGACCCGAAGAGGCAGTTGATCCAAACTATTGGGCTGAGCACCTTCGCCAGACGGTTAACTTCGAGCGGGGGGTCGGAACGTTATTAGGAGACCCGGATGTGACCTTGCTGGAAGTTGGTCCGGGCACGACCTTGAGCGCCTTTGCCCGGCGTCATCCGCTGGCCAAGAAAGGACGCTCTGTGCTCTCGTCGCTTCGTCGGGCCGACCCCAATCGAGTAGCCAAGGAGGGGTGTGGGGAAACGGAGACGCTGCTCGACAGTCTGGGCCAGCTGTGGGTTGGCGGGATTGACATTGATTGGTCTGCTTATTACGCGAAGGAACGTCTGTCCCGGGTTCCTTTGCCCGGCTATCCGTTCGAGAGACAACGGCATTGGATCGATGCGCCTGCTCGCGCAGCGCTGTCGTCTCGGCCGCTCGCGCACAAAAAACTGCCCTTCGAACAGTGGTTTTACCTACCTGGCTGGAAGCCTACGCTCACGCCCCGTTCCGTTTGTGCAGAGGATTTCGCGGGACCGTCGTTCCCCTGGTTGGTGTTCAGCGACGGTTCTTCGCTCAGTCAACAGACCATTGCACGGCTAAAACACGGGGGCCAAGAGGTGGTCACGGTCTTAAGGGGAGACCGTTACGAACAACACGGGCAAATCGTTTGCCTCCGACCTCTTTCCCCCAATGATTACGAGTCCCTGATCCAGGCGGTGGGCGGACGGCCCAGCTATAAAATCGTTCATTTCTGGAGCCTTTCTGCGACCGACCAATGTGGTCCGGACTACTTTGCGCGAGCCCAAGAAGAGGGCTATTACAGTTTGTTGTTCCTGGGTCGTGCTCTCGCCAGACAGCAGTACCCAGGCGCCACCATAGCGATCATTGCCAATAATCTGCACGATGTGAGCGGTCTCGGGGAAGCGTGTCCAGAGAAAGCAACGTTGCTCGGTCCGTGCCTGGTGATGCCGCAGGAGATACCTCAAATTACCTGCCGCTGCGTGGATATCGTTGTCCCGCCGGAGGGCACCACGGCTGAGGCTGACCTGGTTGAGGGACTGGTGGATATCCTGCTCGCAGAACTGGAGATCGGCCCCCCCGATCCGTTTGTTGCTTACCGCGGCCGTCGACGACTGGTGCCAAGCTTCGACCGTGTGACACTTGATTCCAAAGCGGGCGCAGTCAGGCAGCTGCGCCACCAGGGTGTGTATCTGATCACCGGCGGTCTCGGCAATGTGGGGCTCCTCCTAGCGAGATTCCTTGCCGAAGCAGTCCAGGCTCGGATTGTGCTCGTTGGCCGGTCATTCTTTCCCGAGCGTTCCCAGTGGGAAGCCTGGTTGCAGTACCACTCCGACAACGAGGACATTTGCCGCAAAATCCGTCAAATCAGAGAAGTCGAGGCCTTGGGAGCAAAAGTGCTCCTCGTTCGCGCTGATGTCGCCGACGAACGGGAGATGCGGGCCGCGCTCGCCCAGGCGCACCGCCAGTTTGGCGCGCTTCATGGGATCATTCACGCGGCGGGCAGGCTAAATGATCCGTCCTTCATAAGTCCGTTCACTGAAGTGGGCGAGCAAGAGTCTCAAGCCCAATTTGCGCCTAAGATCTACGGCTTGTATGTTCTGGAGAAGGTATTATGGGAACAAGTCCTCGATTTTTGCTTGGTGATCTCCTCGAATTCGGCGGTCCTCGGAGGTATAGGATTCGCCGCCTATAGTGCTGCCAACAGTTTCATCGATGCCTTTGCGGCCAGGCAGAATCAACCTGGAAGAACTCCCTGGCTGAGTGCCAACTGGGATACTTGGCTCTTTGACGAACCATCCGAAATGTCCCCAGTCGCCGAGTTCTCCATGACCCCGCGCGAAGCGATAGCGGCCTTCCAGCGGCTCGTTTCCTGCGTAGCGGATGGGCGCATGATTGTATCCACTGGTGACCTCCAGGCACGATTCGATCAATGGGTACGGCGCCGAGAACAAGGGCAATGGGTACGGCGCCGAGAACAAGGGCCGGAAAAACAGAGCACAAGCACACCGGAGACGCAGCACTCTCGTCCCGATGTGGCGGTGTCCTATTCTGCCCCGACAAGTGAGGTCGAAAGTCAGCTGGCTTCGCTTTGGCAGGAGCTTTTAGGATTTACCACGGTTGGCATCCATGACGACTTCTTTGAGTTGGGCGGCGACTCGCTAACAGCCATTCGCCTTATGACCATGATCAAGGAAGAGTTTGGAAGGCAATTCCCTCCTGCTGTGTTATTGGCGAAACCAACCATTCACCAACTGGCGAAATCCCTGGAGCAACCGACGGCAACGGTCTCCTTCTCGCCGATGGTTGCCATCCAACCCAAAGGAACCCTATTACCATTTTTCTGTGTTCCCGGAACCGGTGGTAACGTACTGTATTTTCACGATTTGGCCGGTTGCATGGCTGAATACGACCGTCCCTTTTATGCGTTCCAGGCGTTGGGACTCGATGGTCGGACCCCGCCGCTCACGCGCATAGAAGAGATTGCCGCCCTGAACGTCCAAGCGTTACAAGAAGTTCAGCCGCGGGGACCGTACCATCTAGGTGGACACTCGTTTGGCAGTTGGGTGGCGTTGGAGATGGCGCGGCAACTGCAAAGGGAGGGTCACGAGGTCGCTCTGGTGGCCATTCTCGATACCGGGGTGCCGTCCGCAAGAGATCTCTCGGCGATGGGCGGGTGGGATGATACAAGATGGCTGTGGCCGTCGCTGATACACTCAGCCGGATCTACGAGAAGCGGCTCGCGTTGCAATATGACCAACTGGCACAGCTGACCCCGACGGCGCAACTCGAGGCGCTCACCCGCGCCATGGAAACGCTGGGCATTGTCCAACCCGGGACCAATGCGGGCGAAATCCGTGGCTTTGTCGAGGTGTACAAAACCCAGGCTCAAATCCCCTATAATCCCGAACCCGACTCTCCCGTCCGGCTGGTTCTGTTCAGGGCCCGCGAGCCGCTCGCCGATTTTTTACTGGGCATGCCGGAGTCGCTAAGAAACGATGAAGCCTGGGGCTGGCAGCAATACAGCAAAGGACCGCCAGTGGTGGAATATGTTCCGGGTGATCATCTGACAATGATGTCCCACCCCCACGTCCGACAACTCGCGGATCGCCTGCACACGGTGCTCTGTGCAGAACAGGGGACATAAAAGTCGTGCAGCCGGCTATTTTATCCCCTGCGCCGGGGATCGGCGGCCTAGGCATCGCCCGTCGGCGTCGGTGCCAGCGACGAAGCCCCGCTCTCGACGTCGGCGTTACCTTCGCTGTCGCGGCAGGCGTTGAGGACGGACAGGCGGGCCCGCGGCGCGTTGCCTGGAGACCGAAGATTGAGGATTCGCCGGTGGAGTGAGATGGATTCGCACTATCGTCCGCGGCCGAGAAGCTCATCACCTTCGGCAGACTGCCGCTTGTCGTTGCGCGCCGAGGGACGCTACCGCGCCTTTGCCGATTTCGCACGGCGCTGCGGACGGTTTCCGCGCGCCTACGACCACCGCATCGGCGCCGAGGTCATGGTCTGGTGCTCAAACGACTATCTCGGCGGGGGCAAGCACCCGGGGGTGCTGGCGGCAATGGAGGAGACAAATGACGTTGGAGCTTCGAATTTAGCGCTGACGTCGCCGAAGCCAACGTTTAGATTTTCACCCTAGCGCTGATCCAAAACTGTCAGACGGTTGCCCTCGTTGCGGGAAGCGGAAACCGCGCCAGCCACAAAACGGAACGGCGGATGAATGACGGGGGTGCATCGGGAGCGCCGGCAATTTAGCAACCGAAGGTGATTTCAACTGCGCGCCCCATCCTAAGCAGCTCCGGCAGTATACCGATAGGCGAGCGTCCGGGGCCCAGAAGCTTCGCTGCTCCTGGGGTGGCCGCCGATAACGCGAGAGGTCGCGGTAGGGACGACCGTCGCCGGCCGCCCCACCGGGTCACCGGAGGCGGTCGCCCGCCCCCGGTTCCCACAGAACGTAGCGTGCAGATTTCCCGCACTACGCTCTTCAGAAGATGATTCACAGCACTGCGAGAGCTTGTAACTCCCGATAGGGAAGGTACAGCTTTGG
>DATJKY010000175.1:0-5112 GCA_035490955.1 Terriglobia bacterium
TTAAGGCCATGGCCCGCACCTTGGCGTGCCTCTACTACCGGCTCGTCACGCGTGGCCAAGCCTGGGTCGACCGCGGCGCGGCCGAATTCGAACGCCGCCGACAGGAACGCGAGTTCGCCATACTCCAGCGAAAAGCCGGAGACTTCGCAATGAAACTGGTGCCCGCGGTCTAAAACGTCCCCAAAACCGAGCACCGCAAAGAAGTTTCTGGAGAGCAAGCGGCGAAGCCCCATTTGGGCGGTGGCCAGAGATTTTTTCACAGCTTCTCAGCCAACGGGCTATTTCTTGTTGAAAAAAACTCGGATCGCTCTCCCCAGATGCGGGATCGGGATGACATAGTCGTGCGCTGCTGTGATGTTTGTCTACTTCGACTCGGTAGAAACGGTGCCGCAGTTCCAGGAAAGACCGTCGTTCGGCGGAAGAGAGTTCGCGCTTTTGTCGAGGTCGTCGAAGTCGGGCCTCTCGCCGAAGCGATACTGACCCACAAAGGCTGAGGACCAGGCAACAACGGTCTCCACCTGAAGCTTGTGGTTCACGGCCAGGCTGACCTCGTGACCCGAGGCGGGAAGCACGCACGCATGGATCCACGCCCACTGCGAGTCAAACGGCGCCTCCAGAGTGGCCACCACGGCGTCGGACCTGCAATCGAGGTTGGTGCCCTGTCGGTTCGGGCCGCTGGTCGGCGCACCGTTGCTGCCAACAAGTATGGCGAGGAAAGGGACTCGGATCGTGGCACGTCTGCCCGGGACAGTGGTCAGGTAACCGCCATCAAGACAGCTGGCGACCAACTTGGGGTTGTCAACTGCCTGGTAGCCATCGTTTTTTGCAAGCTCCCGGAAGCGGCGCGACCGCGAGTGGGTTACCCCGGTCATGATTACGCCGTCGACGTCTCCGTAGCTGATGGCTTCCTGCCACACTATCGCGGATCCGACCGAGGGGCTGACCGTAATCACCTTGCCAAACTCGACGCCGGTTATAGAGCCGTCGCGCAGCCCTTGCACGATCTGATGGACGATGTAGGCGGTGGCTTGGATAGTCAACTGGTTACGCGATAGGTGTGAGCTATGTGCCGAGCCAAGTAGGTCGAGGGCAAACATCGGGAAGCCGCGAGCAGCGACCTCCAGGGCATAGGAGTATGGGACCCCATCGACCCTGTCGAGGTCCCCGTAGTCGTGGTTGTAGATTCCGCCGTGAATGAGCAACTGCACGGTCGTTCCGGGGAGCAGTTCGTCATCTGTCGCATACAGCTCGCCCCTGACCAAGTAGCTGGCGGGCTGCCCCGGCGCAAGCGCCACCCACACTGCAACACGTTGCCGCCAGGTCGCCACTTCCTCGGTGTTGGCATCGGCTGGGCTCACGGCCGTCAAACCGATCACCGCCGCTGCTGCAGCTGTCCGCAGCGCGAGCAGGCCCGCCAGGTTGTTGGTCACAAATCGTCCCTTCATTAAGCTCTTTTGTTTGCCGGTTGAGTCCGACCGGAGGACGTTTCCATCTCTTTCGGCCGCTCACTTGTATTTGCGCAACGAGGGGGCAAGTCCGATCACGATTCTTTTGAACTTGCTTACTCGCTTGCTTCGATGATCTTATCTGCCAACTCGGCCGGACGGGTGAACATGACCTCGTGGCTGCCGTCCATCCCAACCAGTTTGAATGACCCAAGACGCGACGACATTCCCGGGTGAAAATAGCCCGACGGCATCGCCTTGTCTTGGCAGCAATAGATGAAGCTTCTGGGTATGGTGAGCGAGTGAAACCGCTTCAGATCCAACTTATCCAAGTTGACTCGACTAGGCTCCGGAGACAATTTTTCCCACGTCGATCGCGCCAGGGGTCCTGGTGCGTCTTGGATGAAATTGTCACGCCAGGTTTCCCAAGGGGGAATCTGCATGGTGTCGTCCGGACTCGCCGCGACTGAACGATTGCCGTCCTTGGGCGTCAACGATGCAAGGAAAACATCCGGCAAAACATCGAAGACACGCTCATTATCCTTGAGTATGAGGGCATCCAAGAAGACGGTCCTTCGGATCCGGTTGGGGACCTGTTCCGCCACCTTCTGGACTACCGTTCCCCCAAAACTATGGCCCACCAGGATGACGTCCTCCAGTCTTCGCTGATCTATGTAGGCGACGACTGAGGCAACACAGTCTTGGTGTGTAATCCCGAGCCGCGCTACTCCCGGACCGTGACCGGCGAGCGTCGGCGCGTGTGCCCGATGTCCCTTGCCTGAGAGTTCGCGCATGACGGCGTCCCACGCCCATCCGCCATGCCAGGTCCCATGAATCAGCACAAACGTCTCGCCCATAGTGTGTTCCTCCTCCTTCGCGGCTTTCAAACGGCGACGGGCAATTCTTACAGATTCAGCAGCCGCTCAGCATTGCCGTGATAGATGAGTTCACGGTCTGACGCCGGGCAACTCAGTTGCTCGACGAGTTCCGCCGCCACATCGGGACGACCAAAGGGATGGTCGGTGCCATAGAGCATGTGCTTGGCCCCCATCCCTTTGTAGCAGCATTCAAGCGCTTCGAGGTGATAGCACACGGTATCAACGTACAGCTTGCGGAGATAATGATGGATGGGATGCGTTAGACGAAGTGCGTCCGGAAAAACTGCCGATGGAGTGGCATAGCTTTCGATACGTCCTGCAAGGTAGGGGATGACACCTCCGATGTGGGCCACGATCAACTTTAGATCGAGCACTTCATCGAACAGGCCACTCTGAATCAGGCGCACGACGTTCAAGCTGTTGTCGTAAGGAAAACCAAGCGAGAGAAAGAGACTGGCTGTGCTCAGACCGACGTGGTTGAGAGGAATGGCTGGATGTAGATGTATCGGCACCCCGAGCATCCCGATGTGTCTAAGAACCGGAATGAATTCCGGGGAATCGAGCAGCTTGTTGGAGATATTCGAGAAGACTTGAAAGCCTCTGAAACCGAGTTGCCTGACACAGCGATCCACCTCAACAATCGATCGCTGGCAATCGCCAAAACCAATGCTGCCCAACCCCACGAACTTGCCTGGATAGGCAGCAATGATCCGTGCCAGGTCGTCGTTGATACGTGTGGCCCACTCGTCTGCCTCCTGGCTGCTGAGCACGTCGGGTCCGAAAGGGATGCCGTGACTCAGGACCGCGACATCAATCTTCATATCTTCCATGTCGCCCAGCTTCTTCTCCATATCGATGATCTTTGGAGGCGCGGGCACGCTGAGTCCAGGTGCGCATTGGATGATGTATGTACCGCCATCGAGAACACTCTTGGGCAACGTGCTGCGCCCCTGCAAATGCTTGACAAAATCGAGGCACTGAAAGTGTGTGTGGACATCAATGCGCATAGCGCTCAAAAGGAACTCTTCTCACGTTATGTCAGACTAGGGCGTATGCCCCTCGACAAGAATCAAATTGCGATTTAGCGCTTCATCTCGAACGTCAAGGGCTAACGAATACTCGGGAGAGTGATACCAAGCTCGCGCCCGCTCCATATCAGGAAATTCCACGATGATGATCGCACGGGGCGCCCAGCCTCCTTCAAGCACCTCAACGTTTCCTCCCCGCACAAGGTACTGCCCACCATATTTGGCGATCGACGCAGCCGCACGTGTCCGATAGATCTCGATTGCGGCAGCGTCTCGTACTTTCACGTCAGAAATGATGTAAGCCGCCACGTAAGGCCCTCTTGCTGTCACTTTATTCAAGGGTATGGGTTCCTGCCACTAAATGACACCGCAAATTTCAAGCCGGCCGCAACAATTGAAACTGCCCCAACTACCGGTGTTTGGTCTGCGGCATCAGCTTCGGCCGTAATCTGAATGCCCTGGTTTACCAGGCGGGCTGAGCCGTGTCCGCTGAGGTACTGCTGCGCGGCTACTCCGACGAAGCTGGCCGTCGCCCGACCACAAACAAGATCGAGGGCGAGGGCGAGTACACTTCGATTTGCTCAAAACCGTGCGCCTGCAGCTTCTCCTCAACCTCCTTTGGCGTCCACGGATGGCCGCTGCTGCGCACAATCCGCAGGCGGGCGAGAGCTTTCTCGAGCGGACCCGGCGGGAGTGGATTGAACCCGAATATCAGCCACCCGCCGGGTACGAGGGCGCGGTGGACCTGCTCGAGTGCCTGATCCGCAATCTCGGCCGCGATGAAGGGCCCGGGAAGCCACGCCAGGGTGAAGGTTGCGTCCTCCTCGAGGTGCTCCACGCGTTGCGAGCGAAACTCGACCCGTTCAGCAACTCCGCTCTGTGCCAGATTCTTGCGCGCAAGCGTCAAAGCCGGCTCCCACGGTTCAACACCGATCACACGCAGCGCCGGCCAGGAGTGTGCAGCTTCGATGGCCAGCCAGCCGACGCCGGTGCCGACGTCGAGAAACGTGCCGGGACGTCGTAGTGTCTCGCTGATTTGCGGTCGTTGTGCCGCCATGGTCTCAATTCCGCGGACGATTAGGCGCGACACCTGCCCCTGCGATTGAAGGATGTCCGGGTCTGTGTAGCTCCACCCGGGAGCACGCGCCGGATTCTCCAGCAGATCGAGCGCCTGGTGAAACATTGTTTGGATGAGCGCCAGGACGACCGCCTGTTGGTGCGTATCAACGTTCTCGAGCAATTGCGGATCGACGGCGCGCGCGATTTCGTTCAGGAGCGCGCCCACGCGCGGATCAGCGTCGAGTCCTTCCTGCTGCAACCGCAATTGCGCACCTACCGCCGCCATTGTTTCAACTGATACACTCAAGCGCTGCGATGCAGCCATCAAGGACTCGGAACTCATGGTGCAACCTCCGCGTGCGGATAGATACGCACTGAGATTGGATTCTCCATGTCCTTAGGCTTACTCTCTGTCGTGACTCTCGGGTGTTGTAGAACCAAGCTCAGGGACTAGCTCCTTCGCGCGATGATGAGATCTCGTGGGGCATCCAAACGTATGATCTGAGTGATTTCAAATCCCGTCTCCTCCAGAAGGCACCGATACTCCGCCTCGGTCCTTTCCCTGGCTCCGGGCTCGCAACAGACCATCATGGTCAGATCTTTCATATGTGCCAAGGTGGAACCGGAGAAATCCGGACCGAGCACCGTTTCGCTAATCAACAACACGCCGTCGGGCGGCAGAGCGTCAAAACAGTTGCGTAG
>DATJKY010000176.1:0-7132 GCA_035490955.1 Terriglobia bacterium
GTAGACCTCATTGACGAGTGCTGTGGTTTGCAGGATGTGGCCCGGGCGCTCCTGCGCCATATAGCGGTGGGCTGCACGGTGCAGTTCTTCGTAGACGAGAGGGGTCAGCTTCTCGAGGGCGTCCTGGTCGCCCTCGCTCCACGCCCTCAAGAGTTGAGTGATTTCATGCGCCGAGGACCCCATTTTACCCCCCCGCAGGGCTGTAAACGGTTTGGTCCCTTTGAGTGGGGTGAACATACCACACGTTGGGGGGATTTTCAATCAGCTTGGGCCAGGCCGTGCCCCGCTGACGAAGGTTCCAGTCTGGTTGTGTTCAGGCGGGATTTTGATCGACTCCGAAAGGTTCGGTTCAGCGCTGCCGCGGTGTGCTACTGGAAGCTGGCAGTCCCGTCAGCTAGGTGCCCCGCAAATTTTTTTTCGTGGCGTTACCCTTTTCGCGCCCAATTCCCGCCTTAGAGAATAGAGGGGAAAGGCTCCCGAAAGGGGGAGGCCCCAAGCCACTTCTGACTTGGGAGGGGTGTAGCCGATGCCGCGCGTCGCCGAATAGTTTGGAAGGATGAGCAGGTTGAGTCGAGGAGGATGGGCTCGCCCTCTCGATCAACGACCACCGCCACGCTGTCGCCTCCTTCGGTTCACACTCAAGAGATCACGGGAGGGGCACATGTTCAGGCTCTACCGATTTCTCCCCTTAGTCGTGCTGGCTGTGAGGGTGCCGCAGAACTGATCAGAGCACAGCCTCCCGCACAACAGACTGGCGCCTTGACTATGGGCTACTGGAAAAACCGAAGCGGCCAAGCCATCGTTGCGGGCGGATCATCGACTGGCGGAGTGTGCAACTCGGGCGCGTGGATGCGGACATACGTGCCGTTCCACGACCTGACTGGAACTGCTACGTGCAGTCCGGTGCATACGTCCGTTTCCAATGTGATCGAGGCGTCGAATGCGTCGGGGACTCGATGAATGCGATGCTGAAAGGCCAGATGCTGGCGACTTCGCTGGACGCATTCTTCAGCGATCCAGCACTCGGCGGAAATAGGATCAGCGCTCCTGCCCCGATTGGCGGAGTGGACGTCGATGTGAGCAACATCTGCAGCCCTGATAAGCGGCTCACCAGCTTCGTGCTCCGGCTCATACCTGGACGCCGGGAAGGCGTTCGGGCAGTGTGAGGGGGGCGATCATGATCGGCCAAACCGTTTCTCATTACCGCATTCTGGAGAAGCTGGGTGCCGGTGGAATGGGCGTCGTCTACAAAGCCGAGGATATCAGGCTGCGGCGCCTTGTGGCCCTCAAGTTTCTGCCCGATACGCTGGCCAAGGACCGTCAAGCGCTGGAACGCTTCCGGCGGGAAGCCCAGGCGGCTTCCGCTCTCAATCACCCCAACATCTGCACGATTCACGACATCGATGAGTACGAGGGCCAGCCCTTCATTGCCATGGAATTGCTGGAAGGCCAAACCCTGAAGGAGCGGCTCGCGAGACCCCTCACCCCCACGGTTCGACTTCGCTCACCGTCCCCGAGCGAAGTCGAGGGGAGCCCCTCTCCGCAGGGGAGAGGGGAGCCCGATCTGATCGGGACGGGTGAAGCGGCGCGTGGTGCGCCCCTACAGCTCGAGAAGCTGCTCGACTTGGCCATTCAGATTACGGATGGGCTGGACGCGGCGCACACCAAGGGAATCATCCATCGGGATATCAAACCGGCGAATATCTTTGTAACGACGCGCAGCCAAGCGAAGATTCTGGATTTCGGCTTGGCGAAAATGCGGGGGCCAGGAGTCAGGGTTCAGGGGTTAGGTGCAGCGCCGGCCCGTGGTTACCCATCCGCGACTCCTGATGCGCCGACGGCCTCCATCGACCCTGACCTGCTGAGCACCCCGGGGACGGCCATGGGCACGGTAGCGTACATGTCACCGGAGCAGGCTCGCGGTGAGGAACTCGATGCCCGCACGGACTTGTTCTCGTTTGGCGCAGTGCTCTACGAGATGGCCACAGGCCGTCAGGCCTTTGGCGGCAGCACACCGGGGGTTATGTTCGCAGCGGTCCTGGAGCGCACACCAAGCGCTGTGCTCGCTCTCAACCCCGCGCTGCCACCGAAACTCGAGGAGATCATCAGCAAGGCACTGGAAAAAAGCCGCGAGGTGCGCTACCAGACCGCGTCGGACCTGTGCGCCGACCTGAAGCGTGTAAAGCGAGACTCGGCCCCGGCGCAGCCTCTTGCAAGCACTGCCACTGCGGAGGAGCTTAGAGCGTCTGCGGTCGCGCCGCCTGTCCGGACGGCGCCAGGAGCAGCACTCCGCGCCAAAGTACGCCGATGGAGCGTGCTGTTAGTTGCTGCGCTCTTGTTGCTGATTGGGCTGAATGTACTGAAGCGCTTCTGGCAAGCGCCAAGGCAGGCCCCGCAGGGAACACAGAAACGGCTTACTGCCAACCCCGACGAAGACCCAGTCAGAACGGCCGTGATCTCGCCGGATGGCGCGTATCTTGCTTACTCGGATGCTACGGGCGCGTATCTGAAACAGATTGCCACAGGTGAAACTCATCCGGTGATACTGCCGAAAGGAGTGGGCGGCCATCCTGTCGCGTGGTACCCGGACGGCAGTCATTTCGTGTTGCAATGGTTTACCAACGCTGAAGAGAAGCCAGGTCTTTGGTCATTGTCCATGTTAGGCGGGAATGCGCGAAAACTTGTTGACGACGGCTGGGGCGCCGCCGTTTCACCGGACGGCTCGCGCATTGCTTTCATCAGAGGCGCCGTCGGGGTGAGTGGCTTTTGCCGACTCGATCTTGACTGCCGCTACGCGCTCGGACGCGAGATCTGGACCATGGGCCCTGACGGCGCCGAACCGCAAAAGATTGTTGGTGCCAACACCGAAGACCGCTTCGGACCTGTAGCGTGGTCCCCCGATGGCCAGCGCATCGCCTATGTGAGGCTTCACGGTAACGAGGCGATCAGCCACTTCTTCATTGAGACGCGCAATCTGCTGACTGGCAAAACAGCCGTTCTTCAGGCTGAGCCGAGATTCAATCGCGAGGCGGAGCTGCTCAACTGGCAGCCGGTGGTTTGCTGGACGCGCGAGGGTCGCATTATCTTCGCGCGCCACGAATCACGCCCCAACGAAGACGACTCGAACGCCTGGGCGGTGCGGCTTGATCCAAAAACCGGCCAGCCAGGCGAGAAGCCGGTTCGCCTCACGAACGGACCGGGTGCTATCTCCTCGTTCAGCATTACCGCCGATGGGAGGCGGCTTGCATTCATTAAGAACACTCTGCAGCCCCAGGTATATGTCGGCGAGCTGGATCCTGCAGCAAGGGTCCTGAAGAATAACCGACGCCTTACTCTGGATCAGAGAGCCAGCATGCCAACGGCTTGGACTGCGGACAGCCGAGCCGTGATTTTTCAATCTAACCGCAATGGAAGGGCTGAAATCTTCAAGCAACAGATTGATCAGCCGACGGCGGAGCTGCTGGCTTCCGACCCAACTCGACACGAATTTGGGGCGCGTCTGAGCCCGGACGGCTCGGAAGCTTTCTTTTTGTCCTATCCCGTGGAAGAGTCCACCCCAAGTGTTGGGCGGCTTATGCGAGTGCCCACAGCGGGTGGACCACCTCGCCGCGTGCTCGAAGCTCCGGATCTTGGCAATCTAGCCTGTGCGCGCTCGCCAGTCACGACCTGCGTCTTCGGCCGGGGAGATAGTGCCGGCAACGAGACAATCTTTGCCTTTGATCCTGCGCGCGGAACCAGACATGAAATTCTGAAGGTCACCGATCAAAGGTACGCAGGAAACTGGATGCTCGCACCGGATGGTTCGCTGCTTGCGCTGTACGCGCCGGATCCGCACGAGGGCCGCGTTCGGCTCTTTTCCCTGCAGGATGGCAGTCTGCGAGACCTCCTGGTGAAGGGCTGGTCTGGTTTGAGTAGTCTCGATTGGGCGCCCGATTCGCGCAGCTTCTTCAGCTCCACTATCCGGGCGGATGGAACAATCGTGTTGCTGAATATCGATCTCGAGGGCAACGCTCATCCCCTCTTGGAGCAGAAAAACGGCCAAATGTGCTGGGCTGTTCCTTCTTATGACGGAAGGCGCTTGGCGACCATGCTGATGAACGGCGAGAGCAATGCTTGGATGCTCGAGAGGTTCTAGCAAACCTAGCGTTCCAGGGGCAGGCCGGCCTTTTGCCAATTTGTCAGGCCATCCTGACCGACCTTAACGCGTTCCGTCGTGCGTCCTAAAAGTTCTAAAAGGAGGAAGATGCAATGAGAGAACAAATCCTGTCTGTGCTGCTTTTCTTGGTACCGAGTATCACAAACTCACTTGTATGGGCGCAGGGCGATCCCGCCAACCCGCAGTCGTCCCCGCCGAGCGCGTCGGCGCCTTCAGCCGCCGAACCGCAGGCGGGCACTACCGTGCCGCGCCTGGTTAGGTTCAGCGGCGTGGTAACCAACCCTAGCGGCAAGCCCGGTGCAGGCACGGTGACCGCAACCTTCTCCCTCTACGAGCTTCAGGAAGGCGGGAGTCCACTGTGGGCGGAGACTCAGAACATCCAAATGGACGATCAAGGCCGTTACACCGTGCTTCTCGGCGCAACGCTGCCGGAGGGTTTGCCGCTCGACCTCTTCACCACGGGCAAGGCGCGCTGGCTCGGCGTCCAGCCTCAGTTACCGGGAGCAGGCGAACAGCCGCGTGTGCTGTTGGTAGGTATGCCCTACGCCTTGAAAGCATCCGACGCCGACACGCTGGGCGGCAAGCCAGCGTCTTCCTACGTGCTGTCGCAAGACCAGGCTGGCTCGGCAGGGGGCGGCAAGACCGCCGCGATGGGTTCGGCGTCGGGTCACTTGGGCCAGGCGCAGAAGGCCGGCACCGAGAACGCGCAGGAGAATAACGGTTCATGGGGTGCTGCAGGAGGTAGCGGGACACCCCACTTCATTCCGATTTGGACTAGCAGCACCACGCTCGGGAACTCTATCCTGTACCAAACCCTCGGTGAGGTGGGATTGGGCACCAAGACTCCCGGCGCCAGGCTGGATTCAGTGAGCAAGGGTATCGGCGTACGGGGAACCTCGTCCAGCGCTACTGGAAGCGGCGTGGTGGGTCTCGCCACTTCCACGTCCACTTCCACCTACCAGAACGGCGTGTACGGGCAGAATGCCGGAGCGGGGGCTGGTGTGGCCGGGATCGCCACCAACCCTTCCACTGGCGTCGGCGTGTATGGGCAGAGCGCGAACTTCGCTGGGGTATTCGGCAATGCTCTCGCCCCTTCAGGCTACTCCAACGGCGTATATGGGCAGACTGCCAGCACCGTCGGCGGAAGCGGCGTGGTTGGCATCTCCACCGCGACTTCCGGTTTTTCGAACGGCGTGTTCGGGCAGACCGTTAACTGGGTGGGAGTAGGCGGTCAAGCTACCGCCACTTCCGGTGTCCCTGCCTATGGGGTCTGGGGAGATAGCGCCAGCACCGGCGGCGTGGGTGTGGCCGGCTTTGCAGACGCCACTTCCGGCTACACCAACGGGGTCTATGGCAACACTGCCAGCCACAACGGCAACGGTGTGAGCGGTAATGCCACCGCCCCTTCCGGTTACACCAGCGGTGTGTCTGGCTCGGTTGTCAGCCCCAACGGCAGCGGCGTGCTAGGACTGAACTTCGCAAGCCTTGGCCCTTCCGCCACCGGCGTGTCTGGCCTTTCGTTCGCTACCAGCGGGTTCGGGCAGGGGGTTTATGGCCAAGCCGCCAGCTCAACCGGCGCCGGGGTGTTCGGCCAGATTCTAGACACAGCATCGTACGCTGCGGGCGTCTTAGGACAGGTATTAAGTCCTAACGGGGTAGCAGGGCAGTTTTCTGCCCATTCCGGCCAAGGACTGATCCTGCAGGGCCTTTCCGGCAGCAACTACACCCAGGTGTTCACAGTCGATGCCAGCGGCAATCTGGACATCAGCGGCAATCTGACGGTCGCTGGCAGCAAGTCGGCGAGGGTAAAATTGCAAGACGGGAGGGAAGTGGCACTCTACGCCGTCGAGAGCCCGGAGAACTGGTTCGAAGATTTTGGCACCGCCCAGTTGCAAGGTGGCGCGGCGGAAGTCGCGCTCGAGCCCGGGTTCCTCCAGACCGTTGATACCGCAGCGGACTACCACGTCTTCCTCACCCCCAATGGCGACTGTCATGGCCTCTACGTAGCCAGGAAGACGTCCGCCGGCTTCGAGGTGCGCGAGCTGGGCGGCGGCAGTGCGACCATCGCCTTTGACTACCGGATCGTAGCGCGCCGGCGCGGCTTCGAGACGGTACGGCTGCAGGAGGTCCATATACCGCAGGGCCCGAAAAGCATGCCGGCTAGACTCGCCAGCATGCGACCACCTGAGCACGTGGCGCCACCCGCGCCGCCCCTCGTTGTGCCTCCGCAGCCGCCCAAGATCACGATTCCGCCCATACCGCATCCTGTTGAGCCGCCGCATTAGGGGGCGGGATGGACGGCCGGCGCGCAACCGCCTTTGATGTGTGCGCTTTCACAGGCGAGTCTCGCCTGGCGGGGACCCAGAGTAGCGCAAAGCTGAGAACTGTGGCGGAGAATGCGCGACATGTCATACCCGTCGAAGATGATCGGCTGCCCCTCAAGGTCCTGTTGAGACGGCGAAGGTGGCCGAACAACCGATGCGCAGGACTGCCCCACGGCCTGCAGACACTGTGGGTCTGTCATGAGTTCGCGTCACCACTTTAGGGCTTCTGCATTCATCGGCTCCGACTTTCTGGCCGTCTCTCGCGCATTCGACGGCCGGAAGCGACCCGTAGCCTGGCGGCACCCAAGAGCGCTCTTAGCGCAGGAGCCGAATCGGCGGAAAACATTTCTACTTAGCACCTGTGCTACTTCTTCTTCCTGCTGATGTCACAGAGCATGTCCGAATGGATGTTCAGACCGATGTTAGTCATGTTGTAGACGTGCTCGCTAGCCACAAGCCAAACAATCTCGCAGATCTCGCGTTCGGAATAATAGCGGGACATCCGGGCAAAAGTCTCGGGGTTAACCTTTTTGTTCCTTGTCAGCTCGGTGGCATAGTCCAGTGCTGCGCGTTCTTTTTCTGTAAAAAGGGAGCTCGTGCTGTATTGCTCTAGCGCATCGAATTTGGCTTCATTCATTGACGCTCTGACCGC
>DATJKY010000177.1:0-29052 GCA_035490955.1 Terriglobia bacterium
ATTGGCGCCGCGCAACAAAGGTTGGTCGATCACGAAACCATGCGCGGTCTCGTGCCCCCAACCGATCGAGCCCACCCCGGGGATGAGGCCCAGCCAATTCCCGGCGAGAATGAAAATGAAAATGGTGGCAAAGAACCAAAAAGTCTTTTTGGCCAGATGCGCGCCAATGATTCCTTCCAGAAATTTGTACAGGCCCTCAACCAGCCACTCCAGGAAATTCTGCGCTCCATCCGGTATTGGCTTCATGGTCCGAGTAGCGACCTGGGCAAAAATGATCAGGCCCAAGGCGACCACCCAGCTCACGACCATGGAATTGGTGATCGGGAAGCCGAAGGGGCGAGCGATCTGGTCGGGCTTGGGGGAGAGCGTGTGTTCCTCCTGCTCAGAAGTGGCCGCAGGCTGGCGCGCTTGTTCGGAATTGCCTTGTGCGGCCACGGCGCTCGCGGGCGTTGCTGAAGCACGTGCCGGTGGGGCGCCCGCCGCAAACGCCGAGCCGGCGCTAAGGCCCACGAACACGGCAAGAAAGACCAGCATCAATCCAGCTTTCAGTCTGCTCATGAGACAACCAACGATCGGAAGTGCACCGATAAGCTTGAGTGTCCTAACGGCTCCTCACTATGATGCTTGCCTGGCTTTCACAAGGCGCTAGCATGGCTCGACACAAAATCGATGTCAAGCCATTTATGAATACAATGGTTGGGCGAATGGGCGAGATACGTCCAGTTGCTAAATTCAGTGCCGCGCCCTAGAATGCATCTCGTGAGGAAATCGAATGCATCAATTGTTCATTGCCATTGGGACTATCCTACTTATTGGATCGCTAGTCTGCGTTATTCTCGCCAGTAATCAGTATTGGCAATTGCAGTTCGAGCTCAATGACCACCTACCGGAAGGCGAGAAGTTTGAGCCGAGGTCCTGGCTGTCCTTGACCACCGGCAGGTGGTCAAGTTACAGGGAACTACAGCGGCGCGTCTTACCTGATAGCCCCCGCCCTAGAAGGGGGCGGCAGCTCGCTCTGAGTGGAATCGCACTTTTGCTTTGCTCCATAGTCCTCTTCTTGCTTGGGTACAGCCGCGTAGTTGGCTGACAGGGCAAGAGTTCGTTTCCAATCCCTGACGCATTCGGGCTTTTTGGACCGCGATCTCCTCCGGGCAGTGACTGTGGTGCCTAATCCCGCCGCGATCCTACGATTTGAGAAGTGTCCTCAGCAACTGTCAAAGCTACCGGTACGTCGGGCGCTGCGCCAATCGAAAGGCCTCTGCCGGTATCGGTAAGGGGTGAGGGTCCAGGCGAGGTTCTTTGCTGAGGAAGCGCTGTCCGCATGGTGGCAGCAGTGTGGGACCGGCTCGTCCAGTCGCCGATCCTCCCGTCAGGCAGCGGCACCCTTGTGAACCCTTTGTTCCGGGCGCAGCGGAATGAAGCGCCAGGCGGAACCGTAACAAAGTAAGCTGAAAAAAACCGCCTCCAAGGTCACGGCTCAGAGGATGGTGACCAACGGGGTTGGCCTGCTCGCTGTGGCGACCAGTTCCTCGTTGGGGTTTGGAGTGGGTCGGAAGCTGAAACAGGCGTTGGAGCGCGGCCCTCAGGGTGACTGTCGCGCGCACCGATGGTCGCAACTTCCCGTCTCTCCCCGCAACCAGATCAACACTCAAGATGCCACGGTTAGTCTGGACGATTCGTTGGATGACGCGCTGAGCATGCGACTGGCTTATACTGTCATTCATCAGAGCAACATCGCTCTGGTCCCGGTCACAGCCTGGCGCCGAGGTTGACCTACGAGGTTTTCGATGGATGGTGGACGGACGCAGGAACTTTTGAGTCGTTGCTGCGCGCCAACAATTGTGTTGGGCATCACGGTGCAAATAAGCTAACGGATGGCGTGGCAGAGGCGTGGACGCGCTGCGAGGTAACAGCTTAGTGAAAATCTTTGTTACAGGTGGGGCCGGGTTTATTGGCTCGAACTTCGTCCGGTATGTTCTCTCGCTCGGCGAAGGCCATAGCATCGTCAACTTCGACAAGCTGACCTATGCGGGAAATCTTGCCAATTTGGACACGGTTGCGGGGAGTCCCCGATATCGGTTCGTGAAAGGCGACATCTGTGATCCTGAAGCCGTCACGCAGGCCATGGAGGGGTGTGAGGTTGTTGTCCATTTCGCCGCGGAGTCCCACGTAGATCGGAGCATCTACGACCCTGCTCCAGTGATCCAGACCAATGTCACGGGAACGTTCATCCTGCTCCAGGTTGCACGCATGCTCAATATACGACGGTTTTTGCATATTTCAACGGATGAGGTTTATGGCGACCTGCCACCTGACGTCATTGCCGACGAAAACTGTCCGTTGCAACCGAGCAGCCCGTACGCGGCCTCTAAAGCTGCATCGGACTTATTGGTTCGGTCCTTTGTTCGGACGTACGGCTTCCCGGCGCTCGTTACTCGCTCTTCCAACAACTACGGCCCCTACCAGTTTCCCGAGAAGTTTCTGCCCCTCATGATTAGCAATGCCCTCGAGGACAAGCCTCTTCCAGTTTACGGCGACGGCCGACAGCAACGTGATTGGCTCCACGTGGAGGACAACTGCCGTGGCCTCTGGACGGTTCTGCAACGTGGGAGAGTGGGTGAGGTTTATAACCTTGGCTGCGGCCAGGTGTTCGCTAACCTGCAAGTGGTTTGGCAACTCCTAAAGCTCATGGGGAAGCCGGAGTCTCTCATCACGTATGTGGCTGATCGTCCCGGCCACGACCGCCGATACGCCCTGGATTGTTCGAAGATTGAAAAGGAGCTCCAGTGGCGTCCGCAGATTCAGTTCGATGGTGGCTTGGAACAGACGGTCAAGTGGTATCGTGAGAACACACATTGGGTGGAGGCTGTCCGCCGGGGCGAATATCGCAGCTACTATGCAAAATACTATGAGAATCGAAGCAGGTCGTTGGAGGCGGTTATGTCAGCGGGAAGGGACCGTACCGCGGAAGGCAGCGCAGGGAACGAGGCTGCAGGGAACAAGCATTCGTCAAATTAATGGGCGGGCAAAGGCCCGCAAGCCTTTCGAAAGGTTTGAAATGAAGGCGTGGGAAGGTTTGTGCATTTTCGTTACAGGGTGAAATGAAATGCCCGGCGCGGTACTCTGCGGTACATTCGCCTTCATGACCTCCGCCAGCATGCCGACTCCCCGATTATGCCGACTCTAGCCTAATAGCCTTCTTCCTCCTGCCCTTTTGACGCTGAACCCCGCGCCAATGACACCGACTGCCATTCGGCATAATCCCGCAGCGTTCATCTTAGTTAGCTGGTTATGAAAGCAACAGGAGAGCACGCGTGCGGGAAAATTCTCTGCAAAAAGCATAAGCGGCGGGTTCGCCGGGGGCGAACCCAAAACACTCCAGCAGTTTCTGGATCATCTCCGAAAGCGCGTCGTTCCAGGTCGGAAAGTGGTTCGTGACCAATCACCCGTGGCTGACATCCTGAACCGCTACGAAACTTATTT
The DNA here is from genome assembly GCA_035490955.1 of Terriglobia bacterium. Taxonomy (GTDB): domain Bacteria; phylum Acidobacteriota; class Terriglobia; order UBA7540; family UBA7540; genus DATJKY01. The sequence continues at coordinate 3,484 of DATJKY010000177.1, forward strand.
GCGCTCGGAGTGCGGGCTCGTCACAGTGACAATCCTCCATTACCAGGATTTCGTGCGTAGGTTTCTCCTCGAGCGCTTTCTCGCCTCCTATATTTCGCAGATTGTTACAGGGGATTCTATCCTGCATTTCAGTTCGCAGCTCCGCCACGATTGGCGCGTCTCAACAAATCCTCGTGAGAGGTGAAGAACGATTGCATAGGCGAGTAGGCACATAAACATAACTCTGATTGCCGCTGTCGTCATCTCTGGTATCATTACTGAGCGCGTCGGGGTCTGACTTCCAGTTTAGGAGGCGATCATGGTTGCCCAGCCAAAGCGAACGTCGGCCATCCTCTTGCTGTGCCTGTTGTCTTGCTGCCTCGCCCAGATGCGGCTCTCTTTTGGCCAGGCCGTTTCCGGGAACATCATCGGCACGGTCACCGACCCCAGCGGCGCCGCAGTGCCGAATGCCGACGTGTCCATCTTCGACATGGAGCGGGGCATCAGCTATCAGACCAAGAGCAATACTGACGGCAACTTTACGCAAACCCATCTACTCGCGGGACGCTACCGGGTGACAGTCAGTGCGCTCGGCTTTTCTGACTTCGTCGCCAATGCCGAAGTCCAGGTGGACGCTGCAACGCGCGTGGATGCGAGGCTTTCACTCGGCAAGGCCGCGAGCGCCGTCACGGTGAGCGCCGACACGCCCCTTCTGAAAACTGATCGCTCCGACGTCAGCACGACGCTCACCGGAGGCGAGGTTCAGGGCCTGCCAGTGCTCAATCGAAACCTCTCCCAACTGTTGCTGGTGGTGCCCGGGGCGCAGTACAACGCGACGTACCAGCACGCCTCCAGCGAAAACCCGCAGGGCGGCTTGCAGATTAACGTCAATGGGCAGTTCTTCTTTACCAACGGATTCCAGCTTGACGGCACGAACAATGCCAGCGCCATTCTGGGCATTACTGTGATCAATCCCAACCTCGACTCCATGCAGGAATACAAGGTGACCACCGGCAATTACGACGCAGAATTCGGGCAGGTGAGCGGTGCCCTGCAACAAGTAACCACCAAGTCCGGAACCAACCAGTTCCACGGCTCGGTGTTCGAGTATCTGCAAAACAACGCTCTCAATGCCGCTGATCCTTTTCTGGGCGCCAACCCACCCCTGCGTTGGAACCAGTTTGGCGGCTCTTTAGGGGGGCCCATTCTCAAGAACAAGCTGTTCTTTTTCGTGGACTACCAGGGTTTGCGGCGACACACCGGGTCTGGCGTAGTGACCACGGTGCCGACGGCCAACGACCGTCAGGGCAACCTGAGCGGCCTCTTGGGTAATTACATCTGTGCTGACGGCTCGAACTCCACCACGCCCTGCGCCAAACCTTTCATGGTCCAGACCACAGAGGGCGCTACCATCCCGGCCCAGGCAGGGATGGTCTATGACCAGCATTCGCCCAGCACCAATGGCAGCGGACCTCAAGTCTTCTCGAGCGGCGGCCAAGTGAACGTCATCCCGCCGGTCCTGATCGCCCAGCCGATGGTGAGGCTGCTGAACCTGCTTCCTTTGCCGAACGCCGGGGGCGCGGGCGCCATCGCCAACAATTACATCGCCTCCGGCGTCGAGCAGTTCAACAGCGACCAGGCGGACGCGCGCGTGGATTATACTCTGTCTGAGAAGTCTCACATCTTCGGGCGTTACACGATTGCCGACTTCGATAAGCATGCGCCGGGTGCCTTCGGTGAACTCGCCGGTGGCCCTGCGCTCAACGGCATCAACTTCGCCGGGGCATCGATTGACCGCAACCAAAGCGGGGCATTGGGCTGGACATACACTTTCAGCCCCACCTTGATCAGCGAAGTGCGCTTTGGGACCTACCGTTACCGCATCCGGGTCCAGCCAAATGGCGTCGGAACCACGCCAGCCACGGACGCTGGCCTGCCCGGACTGAACACCGGCACGCTCGAAACGAGCGGCATGCCTGCCTTTTACATCAACGGGGACGGCACCTTCGATTTCGGCTATGCGCTGGGAGTGAACCAGTGCAACTGTCCGCTCAAACAAACCGAGAACAACTTCGAGTGGATCAATAACTGGACAAAGATCAGCGGCAACCACACCATCAAGTGGGGCGTCGACGTGCAGCGGGCACAGCAGCAGCGCATTCCCAGCGACGAGCACCGGTCCGGCGAGATCACGTTCGCGCCCTCCATTACCGGCAATTCGGTGATCGACAGCATTCCCAACATCAGCGTAGGCACTGGCGAAGGCATCGGCGCGTACTTGCTGGCCCAGCCCAGCAGCTTCTCACGGTACTTCACGGGAATCGGGTTCTATCCCGGACTACGACAGACCCGGCTTTTCTTCTTCGCTCAGGATTCCTGGCGTGTGACACCAAAGCTCACTTTGAATTATGGGCTGCGTTACGAAAACTACCTGCCCCAGGCCGCGGCCAGGCCGGGCGGGGCCGGCTCTTTTGACCCCAACACCGCGGAGGTGCTGGCGGCGGGCATTGGCCAGGTGCCGCTCAACATGGGCGTGCAGGCTTACAATACCGGGTTCGCGCCGCGCATCGGGGTCGCCTATCAGATGAGGCCCACGACGGTGGTGCGGGCGGGCTACGGGCACAGTTACAACCCGAGCGCCTTCGGAGCCATCTTCGGCCAAGCCCCGGACTACAGTCCGCCTATCACGAATCCACAGAACCTCAACCAGCCCGATCCCTACACGCCCGTCTTCAACCTGCTGAACGGCCCGCCCGTGCCCGTGAACCCGCCCATCGGGTCGAACGGCCGCTATCCGCTGCCGAACGCTATCAGCACCTACTACTATGTGAACCCGCCCAGCCACTACCGCATTCCGCAGGCCTATTTTTGGAACTTCACGGTGCAGCAGCAGATCACGCCTGCGTTTACCGCCGAAATCGCCTATGTGGGCAACGTTGGACGGCACCTTTACGTCAACCCCAACTTCAACCAAGCTGTCCCGGGTCCAGGGCCGTTCGCGCCCAGGCGGCCGTTCTATTCCAAGTTTGTGTCCGAAGGGCGTGACCTCGAGCAGGGTATCTACGAGACGTGCAACTGCGACACCTCGAACTACAACGGGCTGCAGGTGAAGCTGCAACAGCACGTCTCGCATGGCCTGGACTTCCTGCTCACTTACACCTACGCGAGGGCTATGACTCATACGGAGTCAGGTAATTCTCCAGCCGACAGTTACAATATCCGCAATGACTATGGTCCTGCCACCTGGGATCGGGCCAACTTCCTAACGTATGCTGGCACCTATCAACTTCCGGTTGGGCGGGGCAGGCGCTGGGGCTCAGGTGCCAACAAGTGGCTGAACGCGGTGATCGGCGGCTGGAACCTGAACGGTCTCATCACCGTGGGGTCGGGCCTCGCTTTCTCACCCACCACGGCCAACGCCGGAGCCATTGTGAACGCGGATTTTCCCACCATCCGGCCGGACAAGATCGGGAATCCGCACGTGTCGAATCCGAGCCCGGCGGAGTGGTTTAACGTGGCGGCATACGTCGATCCGCAGCAGCCGTACCGTCAGGGCACAGCGTCCAGGGACTCACTGCGCGGTCCGGCGGAATACCTGTTTGATCTCGCCCTCGACAAGCAATTCGTGATCAAGGAAGGCAAGACCCTGGAGTTCCGCTGGGAAAACTATAACGCTTTCAACATCGATAACCTGAACCTACCCAACACGACAATTGACGTCGCAGGCGGCGGTCAGATTACGTCGACGCTGTTCCCCATGCGGCAAATGCAGTTCGGATTGCACTTTCGGTTCTAGTCTAGCAGACTGCCGAAAAAAGGGCATGTGTCATGTAGAGCGAAGCGAGTCCTGTCATTCCGAGCAACTACAGCGGCCGCTGCTGCCTATATACCAGAAACAACAGGAGTTGCTCATGTTGTTTCTGGAGAGGAGCGCAGCGACGAGGAATCTGCTTTTGCGGCCGAGAATAGAAGAAGCAGATTCCTCGCTGCGCTCGGAATGACAGCTTGAGGACTTCCACGACCTCCTGAGGGTGTCCCGCAGCGTACTAGACTAGGAGCCTGATGCTTGCCTTTGTTGTCCTTGCCACTGCGCTGTTAATCGGACCGAGCACGTGCGCGTTCCCCGTGGCGCGAGGACCGGAGGGGAATTTCATCCTGCCGGGGGCGCGCAGCAATCTTGCCTATGAAACCGCCTACTCGCTGGATGCCTACGCCCCGGCCGGCGAACCTCGGCCGGCGGCAGTGATCATCCACGGCAGCTCCGGCAGCAAGAGCACGCACGTCGATCAGCTCTTCCCCCTCCTGGACAAAGCCGGCTACGCGTGGTTCTCCGTCGATTACGGATCGGCGGACGACGTGAGGGCCGCGATCGAATACATTCGCTGTCCGGGCCGCTTCAACATCACGGGCGATATGGTCCTGATTGGCAGCGACAGTGGAGCCGCTATCGCCCTGGAGTTAGCGGGGCGCGGGATCTTTGACGGAGTGGTTGCGCTTGGCGCCAAGTTGAACGCGGCCCAACTGGCGGATCTTCCAGCGTCCACCAAGGTCCTGATGATCCAAGGTACTAAAGATGACCAGGTGAAGGCCGGCGAGGTCGCGAGCTTTTGTAAGCATCTTCCAGATTGTACTTACCTCCCGGTTGCCGGAGCGATTCATGATTTCGAGAACTGGCACCCGGACCAGTGGTACTGGAAGGAAGAGCTTACGGCCTGGTTGCGCGGAGACCGGCGGGGGTTGTGGAAGGACATTCCTTATTCGCGTCCCGACGGCCGAGACCTGCTGCTGGATGCTTACATTCCGCAAGGCAAGGGTCCATTTCCGGCGGTAATCATCGTTCACGGTGGCGGCTGGGAGGCCGGCGACAGAATCACCTACGTTTCACCTGTCTTCGCCCCCCTGGCCCAAGCCGGATTCGCGTGGTTCTCCATCGACTATCGGCTAACGCCCTACGTTCACGTTCCTGAGCAACTGGAGGACGTGCGCAACGCCGTACGCTTTGTCCGACAGCACGCCGCGTGGTTCCATGTTAACCCCAATCGCATCGCGCTCCTTGGGGAGTCCGCTAGCGGGCACCTTGTGGCCCAGTTGGTGTCGATGCGCTGTCCGGGATGCGAGGTCCAGGCTGCAGTCTCATTTTATGGCGTCTACAATTTCGAGCGCTGGAAAAACGATGCCGAATTCGGCGGTATGCTCGGGCGTCTGTTCGCAGACACGTCTCCGGCCGTATTACGGGACTACTCGCCGTTGTATCACGCGAGCGCCAGCCTGCCTCCGATGCTCATTATCCAAGGCACGGCGGATGAGCTCTACGCGGGAACTCAAGAGTACATCAAACGCCTGGGCGAGGTGCAGGCCCGCGACGACGTGATTCTGCTGGATAAAGCGCCGCACGGCATGGAAAACTGGGAGGGCCATCCAGAATGGATGTTCTATAAGAGCCGGATGCTAGAATGGCTGAGCAAAACGCTTGGTCAAGACTGAAAACAAGCCCCGAAGGGGTGGGCCACGCAGTCCAGGCCATAGGCCCACAAGCGCTAAGGTAAGCTTTATTTGGTGTCCGCGGCTCGTATCCGCCACGCTGAGCCCGCCAAGGCGGACTCAGGCGCCACGAGCACGCTTGTCCTAGCGCCTATGGGCCGTTGGCCTGGGCTTTGCTAGATCGCCCCTTGGGGGCTCAACGCATGGTGTCGAGCAGAAAATATGGGTAAAGATCAATAGGTCAGCGGGAGGTGCGAATGCAATGACGATCGGGAGCTTGCGTCAGGGCATCTTAATCATTGCCTTCATGATTGTGGGTGGAGTCCTTCTTCTAGCACCACGGCTTGAGCCCTCACGACAATTGACCGCGGCCCGAACGGCGAGCGGCGGCGAGATCAAGGAGGCGCCACCGAACCCGCCAACGGACGAACGCTTCAAAGCCGACATTCTGGTGGTCGTGGCGCATCCCGACGACGAAACGGAGATCACCGGCTATCTAGCGCGTGCGATTTTCGACGAACACAGGCGCGTCGCGGCGATCTTCGGCACTTCGGGTAATGGTGGGGGCGACGCAGTCAGCAACGCCCAGGCCGCAGCGCTCGGGGATATCCGCGCCACCGAGGCTCGCGAAGCGCTGGCTTTTTTCGGAGTCTTACACGTCTGGTTTCTGGGCGGACCCGACACGCCGGGCCAGGACGTGCTACGTTCGCTCGAAACCTGGAACCACGGCAATGCGCTTTGGGAAGCCGTCCGCCTTGTGCGTTTGACGCGGCCGGAAGTTATCCTCACATGGTTGCCGGACTACGTGGCGGGTGAAAATCACGATGACCATCAAGCCGCGGCGGTTATCGCTACGGAAGCATTCGACTTGGCGGGCGACCCCACTGCATTTCCGGAGCAAGTTTCCGCGCCGCGCAATCGCTCGAGCATCGCCAACCTGACGGAGGGCCTCGAACCCTGGCAGGTTAAGAAAATATACTTCTTCAGTGATGCCGCGAGTACGGATTTTCTGAAGGGAAAGGGGCCGGAGTACAGCACGACGGACGTCTCGCCCAGCAAGCACGAGCCCTACTACAAACTTGCGGCGGAGGAGATGGCCTATCACCTGACTCAAGACGACTCCGGCCAGATGGCGAAGAAGGCGCTCGAGACCGGCGACTTTACGTACTTCAAGCAACCTGAGCGGATGGTCCTCGGGAAATCGCTGGTGGGGGGCAGTAAGACCGGTGACGTCTTTGAGGGTGTCACACCCAAGCCTATTCCGTGCGCACCCGCACGCGGTTACCGGTTCGAAGCTCGCCAAGGGATCTCAATCGAGTTGGGTGGGCCTTGGGTTTTTTATCGCGAGTTCTGGAAGGCTCACAATCTGGACACGCTGCCCGGTCTGATCACCACTCCGGAGGTTGCAGTTTCGAACGGCGGGCAGCTGCACGTCCCAATTCTGATTCACAACAACACTGACGGCCCCGTGGAGGTGACCGTCTCCTCTACCTTCCCGCCGGGCTGGCGGGAGATCAACGGTACCGCACGTTATCCCGTCCGACCCCACGAGGCTTACCCGGCTCAAACCGCGTACGTGGCCCCGTCCACGCACGAGCCAGAGTGGCAAACGCTAAGCTGGAAAGCTGAAGCCAACGGGCAGCCAATCGGGACGATCGCTTTGCGTGTGCGGACGGACTCCCCGGGCCTGCCGCAATAACGCCGCTCATCAGTTGAGCAGTTTCCAGGCCTCCTCGCAAGATGCGCTAGTGTTGTGGTACCGAGGAAAGGGCCACCGACGCCGGTTCCTGAAGCGACGCCTCCGGCATAACAATCCAGGCGACCAGATAACCCACTACGCCCCAGCCGACAAAAAGGGCCATGATGACCCAAATCAGACGCACCAAAGTTGGGTCCATGTCCAGGTATTCCGCGAAGCCACCGCACACACCGGCGATCTTCTTGTCGGTCCTGGAAAGCGCGAGCTTCTTCGGGGGACGGTTGGAAGCCTTCAGCTTCAGGGACGCGCCACACTGGCAGCAGTAGTTTACTGGCTCGGTATACTGTATTCCGCATTGAGGACAAAACATGCTTTCCTCCTCCCACGCGCTGTTCTTACTTCCTGTCATATAATACGATTTAGCCGCCGAAAAGTTCCATTGCTGGGGGGGCGCGTGGGCGTCAGCTTTCAGACTGCTGTTGACGGCACACCCCCTGGCGCGGGTACCGACACACGGCAGAGGAATATTGTGCGTTCGAGGCTGTTTTGAGGTAAGATTCGCCCCACTGGTTTGTTTGAGCACGTGGTATGCCTAGGATAGAGTTCCAGTCGATTCTCGGGGGAGTCCGACGGGTAAGCCGCTTGGCTGTGAAGCCCATGCGGGTCTTCGCGCGGGGCGCCTCCCTGCGTCGGCGGGTCGCTTACAGCTTGGCCGTTGTCCGCCTCATCCTCGTTCCCGTCATTTTACTGGCGATCTACTACCTTTTTGCCATGAGCTCGATCGTCGACCGTATCGTCAGTGTGGATGCGCCCGTGGCCACGCTTGCCGAACGAGCCTCCATCGAGATGATGGATGCACGTCGCTCGGAAAGGAACTACGTTCTGTTGCACGACCCAGTGGACCTACAGCACAACCACGAATCGCTCGCCGCTCTCATCCAGATCATCAACACCTGCCGGGACCTGCAGCCCCAAGAGGAAGTGACGACACGCAAGATGCTGGATCAAGTCAACCTCTACCAGGGCCGACTGGAAGCGCTCGTATCGCACATGGGAGAACCCCACGAAGCCCCACTCGCGCGCATCGAGGAGGTGGTTCGAGCTTACCAGAAGCAGACGAATGAACTTCTGAGGCGCGCCCGGCACGAGAGCCATACGCGCCTGATCGATGACCTGCGCAACCAGGTGGGCTCCTTTGACGCCCAAATCAGCGCCACTCTGGCGGATGATCCAGCCTTGCGCCAGTCATCGATCGACTTGCAGGCTTCCAGCAGCGAAGTCCTGCGACTGGCCAACGAGCTGGAGAGGCGCAGTTGGGGGAGGGTGCAACTTGACCATCAGGAAGCCCGCAACCTGAAGGTGCGAGCGGAAGTCGTGCTACTGATCGTTTCTTCCCTTACTCTGATCCTGAGCGTTTTCGTCAGCTTCATTCTGCCCCGCGAGGTCGTTAGGCCCCTTGCCGACCTGACGGCTGCCGTCGATCACGCCGCCGCCGGGAACTACGAAATCGAGTTCGATTTGCAGGGTGACGGCGAGGTGGTCCAGCTCGCCAACAGCGTCCGCGAACTCATCTCCCACGTGCGCGAGAAAAGGAACGGTGAGGTGACAACCCGACCCCAAGCGCAGCACGTTGGAAAAGACTAGGGCAACTTCCTTCACCATCTAGACACCGAGGCACAGAGAAGGGAGCAAGTGAAAAAAGGACCATTGGCCACCAGCCACAGACCGGCGACGCTTAGGACAAGCCGCGAGCTTCGCGCACACTTTTGTTCTGTCCTGTCCATCTCTTTTTCTTTTCAGTCCCTCTGTGCCTTTGTGGTGAAGCCGTTGATTTCTTGTATTGAATATCCATAAAGGAGACCGCCGCGAATGAAGGGTAAAACCGAAGTTCTGGAAGTCTTGGCAGAGATGCTCAAGGAAGAACTCGGCGCTATCAGCCAGTATTTTGTGCACAGTGAGATGTGCGAAAACTGGGGCTATGAACGCCTGAGCGATCTGATCAAGAAACAGGCCATCGGCGAGATGAAGCACGCCGAGGTCCTGATTGAACGTATCCTGTTTCTGGAAGGCATGCCCAACATGGCCGAGCTACCGAAGCTCAATATCGGCAAAGAGGTGAAGCAGCAGTTACAGAACGACTTGGACCTGGAACTCAGCGCGGTGGCTGCTTACAACAAGGCTATCGCCACCTGCCGGAAGGCGGGCGACGGCGGCACGGAAGACTTGCTGAAAGTGATCCTTAAGGACGAAGAGGAGCACGTCGACTTCCTGGAGACGCAGCTCGGAGTGATCAAGGACGTGGGCATCGAGAATTATCTGCTCGAGCAGACTGAGAAATAACCGGCCCAGGAGTCGACAGCTGATCATTCCCTCCTTGGACTCGGCAATGCTCTGAACCCCCCGCGCTAGGCCTAGCCTTTGATGACCCCGATCGGCTTCAACCGCGCCACGCGCTTGGCCAGCCCCGCCTTGTAAACGACGTTAATCACAGCGTCTACGTCCTTGTAAGCCTCGGGGATCTCCTCGCTGATGCCGTCACGGGTTTCCGAGCGTACGATGATGCCTTGCGCTTCCAGCCGCTCCCTGGCGCCGGAAGAGTAGGCCGACTTCTTGGCTGCCGTCCGGCTCAGCACGCGGCCAGCCCCGTGGCAGGTGGTGCCGAAGGTCTCCCGCATGGCGCCTTCCGCACCCACCAGAACGTACGACGCGGTGCCCATGGAGCCGGGGATAAGTACAGGCTGGCCGCATGATTGGTAGGCCTGCGGCACCTCCGGCCTTCCCGCTGGAAAGGCGCGCGTAGCGCCTTTACGGTGCACCATCACTTTGCGTTCGCGGCCATTCACTTTATGCCGCTCCAGCTTGGCGATGTTATGACAGACGTCGTAAACTACCCGCAACTTTTCCTTCTCCCCAAAAATCCGCTGGAAAGCTCCGCGTGCGAAGTGCGTGATCCCCTGGCGGTTGGCCCAGGCGAAGTTGGCCGCCGCGCGCATGGCACCCAAATAGGATTGGCCCTCGCGGGAGTGCACGGGCACGCACGCCAGTTGGCGGTCCGGCAGGCTGATGCTATGGCGCCGCATGCCCTCTTCCATGTCGCGCAGGTAGTCGGTGCAGACCTGATGACCGAGGCCACGCGATCCCGAATGGATGAGTACTACGATCTCGTTTTCGTACAGGCCCAACGTCTGGGCGATTTCCGGCTCGTAGACGCGCTCGACGTACTGCACTTCCAGGAAGTGATTGCCGGAGCCGAGCGTTCCGATCTGCGGCGACCCGCGCTTTTTGGCCCGGTCACTGACTGCCGAGCCGTCGCCGCCGTCCATGGCTCCACTCTCCTCGCAGGTGTGCAAGTCCTCCGGGCAACCGTAGCCGTGCTCCACCATTGAGGCCGCGCCATCTTCGAGCACGCGGTCCAGCTCCTTGGGGGAGAGGTTTATGTTGCCACGTTGACCCGCACCACAAGGGACGTCGCGGAAGAGCTGGTTCACCAACTCGCGGATCTTGGGCTGCACTTGGTCCAGGGTCAGCGAACTCGCCAGCAAGCGCACCCCGCAGTTGATGTCGAACCCGACGCCCCCAGGCGAGATCACCCCACCCTCATCCGGCGCTGTGGCCGCCACTCCACCAATTGGAAACCCGTAGCCTTGATGGATATCAGGCATGGCGAGCGACCGGCCTACGATTCCAGGCAGCATCGCTACGTTCATGGCTTGTTCCAGCGACAGGTCCTTGAGCAGATCCTGCAATAGACGCTCGTCGGAGTAAACCAAGGCATCCGTCAGCATCCCTGGCTTAAGGCTGCGAGGCACAAGCCAGCGGTAGTCGTCGAGTTTTTCGAGTTGCTGGATGTGAAGAGGCATGATTCAGGTTACAGGGATCAGGCGCGTGTAGCCTGTTCCCCGCAATCTCACTCTGCGATTCTGGACCTATTCATATGTATTATACCCGGAGAGCGGCGTCAGAGACTGCCGATTGCCGGGGTTCAGGTTATAGGCTACCAGGGACAGCGGGCACCGCACCTGTGACCTGCCTGCCGATCCCTGTAACCTGTAACCTCACTCATCCCGGGTCACGTCGGCGCAGATCCAGAACTTTCCGGGCTCGAGGCCTGCGCGCAGCGCCAGATCGTGGGCCAGTAGCTGGAGATAGAGGCTGTCTACCAAAGTACCCAGTCCCAAAGGGACGCTGTCCACCTGGACAATCTGCACGTTGGGAAGGTCCGCAAAGGGCATGTCGGTCAACAGTATCACGCGGCCGCCGTGGGTGTGGATGTCCCTGGCCAGCTTCAGGAGCAACTCCCCCGTCTTCCTGCGCTGGACGCGGCGGGCGAAAACGATGTAACGGTGTGCCGGATGGATGATTTCTATGGGCCCGTGGCGAAACTGGGCGGCGCTGATGGACTCCGCCGCCACCCGCGGCACTTCCTTCAACATCAACGCGCCCTGGTGAGCAGAAGCCTGATCAGCTCCACGGGCCAGCAGGGCGGCGTAGATGGGGTAGTCAAAGAACTCCACCAGAGGTGGGATGAGGACGTCGCGGCGTTCCAGGATCTCCTCCTGCGCATCAATAGCCAGGCTCAGGGCGCTCGCGAGGGGGCGTTCCGACTTACGGGCGAGGGCAAACGCCAAGTACATGAGCACAGAGACCGCGCACATGTACGTTTTGGTACTGACGCTCTCCTGGCGTCCGGCCATCAGCGGTAGAAGCAAGCTGCTCCGTCGAGCTAGGGTGCTAGCTTCGACGTTGGAAACCGCCACTACGCCCGCCTTGGCGGGCAGGCGCGCCAGCAGATTGGTGATCTCCACCGTCTCGCCCGATTGCGACACCGCAACGAGCAAGGTATCGGGTCCCAGAATCTTCATGTGGTGGTGAACCAGATCCGCCGTCTCCCAAACGATCGCCCGGACCCCGGTCGAGGTGAGAAAAGCCTGGGCGGGGTAGGCGGCAAAAAGAGAGGAGCCCATTCCGGTGAACACCACGGTAGGTGGCCAGTGGGTCACCAATCGGTGAATGGTCTTGATGGGAATGGCGCCCAGGCTGGCGTAATATTTGCGCACTCCGGCAAGCACAGTAGGCTGCTGGGAAACCTCGGAGATCATCGGGGACATTGTCCAAGCGCGATTTTCGGGGCCGAAACACCCATAATCGCTCTCCTCTTCGGAAAGTCAGTCGACAGTCCACAGTCGACAGTTAACAGGCAAAAGCAAAAAAGCGGTCAACCGCAATCCAAACAGGTCTCCTCAACCAGGATGGCATAAACCTCACGGGGACCGTGCACGCCGCGGATCAGGATTTGCTCGATATCGGCGGAGCGGCTGGGACCAGTGATGAATACGATCGAGCGCCCCGACTTTTCGAAACGAGCTACCGAGGCCTGCTCGAGGACGCCCTCGAGTGATGCAAGAACCTGGTGGCGTCGGTAGAGGGCGATGTGAACTGGCGGAGCCAGGGAGGCCAGTTGACTGCCCTCGGTGATGCTGCTCAGGACCAGACTCCCCGTCTCGGCCATGACAAAGTCCACGCCGGTTATTCCAAACCTGGCCTCAAAACAACGGTCGCGAAAGCCTCGGATGGCAGCCTCACTCGCTCGTAGCGAGGGCCAAACCGCCACCTCCAGGCCCCATGCGCGAAACATGTCTTCCAGACCCAGCTGGGAGACTAAGGGGCTCCGCGATAGAACGAGGGGAGAAGAACCCTTCAGTGTGGCCCGAAAGAACCGATCGAGTTCCTCGCGCTTCGCCACCCGGTGGGGGCTCCCGGCTACATTCCGAAGCTCTGCCTCAAACTTGGACACCAGGTTCCCCGGATCGATGGGCGGCATGACTTGACCCAGGGGCGGGAATTGGATACAACGCGGAGGCGCCTGCGGCGATCTGCCCAGCGCCTCCCGTATCCGTTCCAGCATCTCTGCTCGATCTGCCACCGGCCCTCCTCTGCGACAACGGGGTTATGCCACGATCCTGCAAAAGAACGACGTGACGAGTATAGTCGCGACTCTCCGGGATGCAAAACGCAATTGGGGATGCCCTGGAAGCGAAGCCGGCTGAACGGTAGTAAGTGTTGTCCTACCAAAACTGTCGAGACTACATGGCAAGCATGTTATGCTTACTGCCCGCTGCCTGCTGCCGACTGCCTACTTGTGTGGAGTGAGGTGAGAATGCGTCGTCCTGTGATTGCGGGTAACTGGAAAATGTACAAGGCCATTCGGGAGGCGGTGGAGTTTGTTGAGCAACTCCGGCCGCTGGTGGCGCAGTCCCTCCACTGCGACGCGGTGGTGGCTCCACCCTTCACGGCGCTGGCGGCGGTGAGCGCTGCAGCGCGGGGCAGCAACATTGCCGTGTCGGCGCAAGACTGTCACTGGGATAAGGAAGGCGCTCACACCGGCGACGTTTCGCCGCAGATGGTCGTGGATGCTGGCTGTTCCCATGTCATTATCGGCCACTCCGAGCGTCGCCATGACCATGGTGAAACGGACGAACAGGTGAACCGCAAGCTGAAGGCAGCCCTTGCCGCCGGCCTTGTCCCCATCGTCTGCGTAGGAGAGACGCTGGCTGAGCGCGAAGGCGGCAAGACCCACGACGTGCTGCAACGCCAGTTTCGCGGCAGCTTCGCCGGATTGACCGCGCCGGAGTTTTCCCGTATCATAGTGGGTTACGAGCCAGTTTGGGCTATCGGCACTGGACGCACGGCGACCCCAGAAATGGCGAGCCAAAGCCACGCGTGCCTGCGCCAAATGGCCTCCGAGTACTTCGGTGACGTTGTGGCCGGCGGGTTGAGAATTCTTTATGGCGGCAGCGTGAAGCCGGAGAACATCGGCGCTCTCATGGCCCAGGAAGAAATTGACGGAGCGCTGGTGGGCGGGGCTAGCCTGAAAGTGGACCCCTTCGCCGCTATTGTGAATTATCCGGGCGGCGCGGGAGCTAGCACTTCGTGACACAGACAACCGAACCGAAAGAGGTTGAATGATTGTAGCTGTGACAGCGCTTCACATCCTGGTCAGCATCCTGCTCATCTTGCTGGTGCTGATCCAAGGCGGCGAGAACGTGGATATCACCGCCGCCTTCGGCGGCGTCAGCCAGGCGGCGTTTGGACCGCGGGGGGCGGTCTCCACCATGGCGAAGATTACCTGGGGGCTGGGAGCCATCTTTATAGCGACTTCGGTCACCCTGTCGGTTTGGGCCAGCCGGCAAACCTCGGGGTCGATCTTGGAGAACGCACCTAAGCAAACCACGCCGGCTTCTAAAGCACCTGCACCCAAGGCAACCGCGCCGGCTCCGCCTCAGGTGCCGAAAAAGTAGATTCGTCCGCAGTCAGTGGCCTTCGCGAGTCGGAGAGTTTTGTCGTGAGTGACGGCTGACTAGCTGTGAAAAAACGGCTGTGAAGCCGCGCCAGCCCATCGCCAAAGGCCGAGCGGGTTTTTTCACAGCTTCTAAGTTGACAACGGCAAGCTGCCTTTTTTGCGGAAGTGGCGGAATTGGCAGACGCACCAGCTTGAGGGGCTGACGCTCGCAAGAGCGTGGGGGTTCGAGTCCCCCCTTCCGCACTATATCTCGTGTTCGTTCCGTTCCTCATTATGAGCACGCGACTGATGCAGGAACCGGCTGCCGAGCTTTACCACTCCTTGCACGAAGCCCGCCAGCGAACTCTCGAACTCATCGAGGATCTCACCGACGAGCAAATGATCGGGCCACGCCTGGCTATCGTCAACCCCCTACGCTGGGAGGTCGCGCACGTAGCGTGGTTCCAGGAATACTGGATCGTGCGCCACTTCCGAAAGGAAGCGCCGACTCGGCCCGACGGGGACCGCCTCTACGATTCCGCCCGCATTGCCCACGACACCCGTTGGGATCTCCCACTTCCCTCCAAGGCTGAGACGCTTGCTTACATTCAACGCATCCTGGAACGTATCGCAGAGCACCGTCAGCCGACCGGTTCCGAGCCGGGCACGCAGGTCGATGGCTATGACGAAGCGTATTTCATTCGCCTGGCTCTCCTGCATGAATACATGCACGCGGAGGCCATCACATACACTCGTCAGACATTGGGCTATCCGGCGCCGAAGATTGGCAGCAGCTCGGAATTCGAGACCCGAGGTTCGGGGTTGGGCAAAACTGACGAGGCCTCCCGAAGCCCGGACGGTGACGCCGAGATTCCAGGCGGTACTTTCCTCCTCGGTACTACCCCAGGCACGACGTTTGTGTTTGACAACGAGCAATGGGCGCATCTCGTCACTCTAGCCCCATTTCGCATGGCGCGTACCGCCGTGTCCAATGGGGAGTTCGCTGCTTTCGTTGAGTATGGCGGCTATAAACGGCGCGACCTTTGGACGGAGGAAGGGTGGCGATGGCGCGAGGGCGTGGGAGCTAACCATCCGGTTTACTGGCAAAGGCAAGCCGGCGGCCGCTGGCTGCGACGCAACTTCGATGAGTGGGTTCCCCTGGAAGGGCGCCTGCCCGTGCTGCACGTGAACTGGTTTGAGGCGGACGCTTACTGCCGCTGGGTCGGACGCCGGCTCCCCACCGAGGTGGAATGGGAGATGGCGGCGTGTTGCGAACCCACGCCGGATGGCCGCAGCGTAACCGCGCGCAAGAGACTGTTTCCCTGGGGCGACGATAAGCCTAGCCCAGACCGCGCCAACCTGGACTGGCGCGCCATGGGTTCGGTGGATGTCGACGCGTTGCCGGCCGGTGACTCCGCTTTCGGCTGCCGGCAGATGATCGGCAACGTGTGGGAGTGGACGGCCACCGACTTTGGTCCCTACCCCGGCTTTGCTCCCGGTCCTTACAAGGAGTATTCCGCACCCTGGTTCGGGGATCACAAGGTGCTGCGCGGCGGCTGCTGGGTGACGCGCTCCGGCCTGATCCGCAATAACTATCGCAACTTCTATAAGCCCCACCGCCGCGACGTCTGGGCCGGCTTCCGCACCTGTGCCCTTTAGAATGCAACGTGAAGATTGGAATCGTCACCCCCGCTCCTCCCCGCTCTCGCTACGGGAACCGGCTGACTGCCGTTCGCTGGGCTGGCATTCTCAGAAGACTTGGCCACCGAGCGAGCATCATTCAAGCTTACGAGGGTGAAGCGTACGGTCTGCTGGTGGCCCTGCACGCGCGGCGCAGTTACCCGTCGATCCGTCGCTTTCACCTTGACCATCCAGAGTGCCCGCTGCTGGTTGCACTCACCGGAACGGACCTCTACAAAGACCTGCCAGGAAGTCGAAGAGCGCGCCAGTCCCTGGAGCTCGCCACTCGTCTGATCGTGCTTCAGCCTAAGGCCAGCGAAGCGTTGCCGCCTCATCTGCGCCCAAAGGTGCGCGTAATCTACCAGTCCGTTTCTCGGGGTTCGGGGTTCGGAATTCGGGGTCCGGGAAAGGACGCAAAACCCAATCCGAATCCTGTCTCTCGCGGCCGGAGCTTCGACGTCGTTGTGATTGGGCATCTGCGCCCGGTCAAAGACCCGTTTCGTACGGCGCGCGCGGTGCGGCAGCTTCCGTTGTCGTCTGGCGTCCGCGTCCTGCATTTGGGTGCGGCGATGGATGAAGCGATGGCCCGCCGCGCACGTGCCGAAATGAGGGTGAACCCGCGTTACCTCTGGCTGGGTGAGCAGCCACATTGGCGCGTGCAACAAATCCTCAGGAGCAGTAAGCTCTGTGTGCTCTCATCGAAGCTGGAAGGTGGCGCCAACGTTGTATCGGAGGCGATCGTGGCCGGGGTTCCGTTGCTAGTTTCGCGGATCCCCGGTTCCATGGGCCTGCTGGGCGAGAGCTACTCCGGTTACTTCAGAGTAGGTGATACTAAGGGGCTTGCACAGCTCCTGCGCCGCACCGAGACGGACCCGTCATTGCTGAGCAAGCTTCGGTCTCACTGCAGGAAGCTTGTACCTCTTTTTGATCCCGGCGGCGAAAAGACCGCTTGGGACCGGCTGCTGCAGGAACTGATTTAAATGTCACTTTGCAACCCGTCCTGAAATGGGTCGGAGCCGGTGTTGGTTGGATTTAGTGAGGCTCGCGGTAAGGTTAGAATCCTGCCTACGTCCCGGATGCCGGAAGCGTGCCGAAGGCGTATGCCGCTTGAACCTGCAGCTATAATGTTGAGTCATTTCAAGAGCGACGCGACTTCGACGGCCCATATTCTTGTGCTCCCGTCAGCTCGCGATCTCACGTCTGAAGTACTCGTCCAATGCCGAGGCCTTCGAGCTCACCCTCTCCGCTGGTTCCGCTGAGTGACAGAGTACGCAGCGGACTCTACGCGGGGCAAAGCGGGTCGCGCGGGGTCGTCTCCCACGATCGGGCCATCATTCTTCTGATCGCCGTGTTCAAGCTGGCGAAAGGCATGCTCCTGATCGCGGCCGGAATCGGCGCTCTCAAATTGCTGCACCGTGATATGGCGAGTAGCGTCGCACACTGGATCACCGTGCTGAGAGTGGACCCCGACAACCGGCATATCAATCGATTGGTCGAATGGCTCCTGGCGGTGAACCGTCGCAAGTTGGAAGAGATCAGCGTTGGGACGTTTTTCTATGCCTCGCTTTTTCTTACTGAGGGAACCGGGCTTGCCCTCGGCAAACGCTGGGCGGAGTACTTCACAAGCATCGTCACGGGATCGTTCATTCCGCTCGAGATATACGAACTGATTCACCATTTCAGCGTCGGCAAGCTGAGTGTGGTGGCAATCAATGGAGCGGTCGTCTTGTATTTGGTCGGCAGGCTGAAAAGGCGCCCGTGAAGATCCCGGCCATTTCGCACAAAGCGTTGACTACCGTTACCGCCGTCGAAGGCGGCGGCGTGCGCAGGTCATGGGGAGCGCCGCCCCCTACGGCGGAACTTGCAGTGCGGCTGTCGGCCAGCAGGAGTCGTTAGTCGAAATTCCAATTAGCAGCTGCCTCTTCGTTTGGAGGAAGAATTCGACGCTTCCAGCTCTTTCGAATCTCGATGCGAAGGGTAGGCCAAATGAAATGATGCCTCGTGTCCGTTCTCTCGAAACCCTCGCTGGTGGCTTCATTATGCTCTTTTCGGTGCTGTCTGCACGGGTCCTGGCTCAGACCAATCTCAACTATCGGCGGCCGCCCAAGGCGATCGTCGATTTGGTAGACATCCTGCCCACTCCTTTTGTCGAGGTTTCGCCCGCCGGCGCCTCCGGCAAGAAAGAATTGCTGATCGAATTCGTTTCCGGCTTTCCCACCATTGCCGATCTCGCGCAACCGGAGTTGCGCCTCGGCGGTTTGCGCTTCAATCCTAAGACCAATGGTCCCAGCCGCGGCCGGTACCTTACGTCCCTCGACCTGAAAGCTCACCCCGAAGGAGCTGAGACCACCGTCAGCGGACTGCCGGTAAACGCGAAGATCCGCTTTGCCAGTTGGGCGCCCGATGGCCGGAGCATCATGTTCGTTAATACCAGCGACCTGAGCCGAGATCCCGGTCTCAGCCTCTGGATCGTGGACGTTTCGACCGCGCGTGCCCGCCGCGTTCTCGGCATTGCGCTCAATGGCATCTTCGGTGCGCCTTGCGAATGGCTCAGCGACAGCCAGAGCCTTCTTTGCAAGACCGTTCCCAAGGATCGCGGCGCCGCTCCCGGGCGTAGCGAAGTGCCCTCGGGCCCCGTCATCCAGGAAAACCTCGGCCGGGTCACCCCGGGCCCCACCTATGAGGATTTGCTCAAAAGCCCCGAAGACGAGCGCATTTTCGACTACTATGCCACCTCGCAGGTCGAACTCATTCGCCTCGACGGCGCGGCTACGCCCGTGGGCAAGCCCGGCGTCATCGTCAACGCCTCGCCTTCACCCGATGCGCAATACGCACTCATCGACGAGCGCCACCATCCTTACAGCTACCTGCTCCCCCTCGAGTTCTTCCCCGAGCACGTCTCGGTGATCAATCTGAAAACCGGTGCCGTGCGCGAGGTCGTCGACAAACCGCTTGAAGACACCATTCCCAACATTCACGACGCCGTTCCCCCCGGGCCGCGCGATTACCGGTGGCGGAGCGACTCGCCCGCAACGCTGTTCTGGGTGGAAGCCGGAGACGGCGGCGACCCCCGCGAAGAAGCTCCCATTCGCGACTCGCTGTTCCTCCTCGACGCGCCTTTCGCGACTTCTTCCCACGCTGCGCCTCGCAAGCTCGCCGATCTTCCTCTCCGCTTCCACAATGTCTCGTGGTCGAGCGACCGCTTGGCAGTCATCGAAGAACGCCGCTGGAAAGACCGTAAACGCATCATCCTCGCCGTTGCTCCCGGGAAGGCTGCGCCCGCGCCGGCCGTCACCTTGTTCGAAGGATCATTCGAAGACCGATATCATGACCCCGGCATCCCCTTTGAGATCATGAATTCCACCGGCAAGCAGGTCCTGGAGACGACTCCGGACTCACGCGGCATCTTCTTCCAAGCCCAGGGTGCCTCGCCCGAAGGCGATCAGCCTTTCGTTTCCGTGGTCGATGTCGCGGATGGCGCTACCAAGCGACTCTGGCAGTCTGCCCCGCCGTATTTCGAACTGCCTTCCGCTGTTTTGAGCGCGGCTACACCCACTATTTTGATTCGCCGTGAGTCCGCCGAGCAAAGCCCCAACTACTACATCAAGAATCTTGCGCAGAACACTCTCGCCCAGGTTACATCATTTCCAAATCCTTACGGCAGCGCGCCGCTTCCGAGAAAGCGTGTCCTCAAGTACAAGCGCGCCGATGGCGTCGATCTCAGCGCCAATCTCTATCTCCCGCCCGGCTACAAACCCAGCGACGGCCCACTGCCTACTTTACTGGAAGCGTACCCCGTGGAATACAAAACCAAGGCCGCCGCAGGACAGATGACCGGTTCGCCCTACGAATTCACCATTCTCTATTGGGGTTCGCCTGTGCCGTTCGCTGCGGTGGGCTACGCGGTTCTCCAGAACGCCACCATTCCCATCGTCGGTGAGGGCCAGACCGAGCCCAACGATACCTACGTCGATCAGCTCGTCTCGAGCGCCAAGGCCGCCATCGACGAAGGCACTCGCCTCGGCTTCGTTGACCCCAAGCGCGTCGCCGTTATGGGCCACTCCTACGGCGCATTCATGACCGTCAATCTTCTGGCCCATTCCGACTTCTTCAAAGCCGGCATCGCGCGCAGTGGCGCCTACAATCGCACCCTCACGCCGTTCGGCTTTCAGAATGAAGACCGCACTTACTGGCAGGCGCCCGAGGTCTATTACAAGATGTCTCCCTTCTCTTATGCGGACAAAATCAAGGCGCCGCTTCTGCTCATCCACGGCGAGGCCGACAACAACACCGGCACGTGGCCCCTGCAAAGTGAGCGCCTCTTCAGCGCTATCAAAGGGCACGGTGGCACGGTCCGCCTCGTGTTGCTGCCGCTGGAGGCTCACGGTTACGCGGCGCGCGAATCGGTGCTCCATATGCTCTGGGAAATGAACAACTGGCTGGAAACCTACGTCAAGAATCCGCAAACCGCCCCCGCCCCGGCAACCGCCGCTGCCGGGCAACCCTGACCCCCGCATCGCTTAGGCACACCTTCGAAGTCGCTTGGGCAAGCGGGGAAGACTGTAATTTTGGAGGTCCTGCCGGTTAATTAAGTGCTTGAGGGGCGCAAAGGCCGGCCTCAGAAGTCTTCTTTCTAAGACATTGTAAATAATTAACTTATTCTATATCCTCAATGGAGGCCAGGCGCAATGTCATTCAAATTTCGCCAAAAAACGGCCTAATTCCGCCGTAAGTTGCTGACACCGTTAGACATATCACCTTTGGGTTTGTTTCTCTCATTTGCGAGCTATGTTGTTGATAAAAAGCAGGTTAATTCCATTGGGTTTGTTTTCCATCCCTCCCCTCTTCTTTGTTTTCTTTGTTGCGGTCGTCGGCGTCGGGTCCTCGGAATTCTAGCCACCGGCTTATCAGTCCTGAATTCGGCATCGCGAAACGTGAATCTTCATCACCACCGCCCATCTAGTTGTCGTCGACAACTTGAGGCTTCGCCTCAGACATCACCCCTCACCCGGCTCTCCCGCGACTCCCCAAGGGAGAGGGCAAGAAGTCTAGAAACTCAGCCCTCTCCCAAGGGGCCCAAGGGGAGAGGGTGGTCCCGCGTCGCGGGACCGGGTGAGGGGTTCCCTTGCTTGCAAACTGCCGAAAAAGTTGACTCAAAAGGTCAAGTTTCGAACCTCCAGCCCCCTAGATGCGCCCAGCAAAGCTCCAGTATAAACATAGTAATAGAAGATTGTCAATAGGGTAAACTATGTAGGGTGTGCTGCTTCGGAAATTCGCGTCAGAAAGACCGCCGAATGCCGCGGGAAGCAATCTCTGAGGAGCACCGGGGGCTCGAACTAGCGTAGTGTCCAGTAATTGGCTTCACGATATAGCAACGCCATCTTGGCGGGCATTTGGCGGCAGGACGCCGGCGCTACGGCCACGACGACAGTCTAGGCAATTCGTGGACACTACACTAGCTTATTGCTGACAAAAAACGGTCTTGCCTTCAGTGCCCACGTCAGCGTAAAAGGCCTCTGGGGATCTTGAATTTTGTGCATGCTGCGCTCATAATTCAAGCATGGTCGAACGCCGTGCGCTCCTTAGCCATGTCCGCCGAGCCCTTCGTGCGAACCCTGTCGTCGTGCTCTACGGCCCGAGACAGTGTGGAAAAACGACGCTGGCGAGGAGAATCAGTCACGCAGGGACCGCAAACTACTTTGACTTGGAAAATCCCGTGGACCAGCGCCGCCTTTCCGAACCGATGCTGGCCCTCGGGGAACTCCGCGGGCTGGTGGTCATCGATGAAGTCCAGCGCCAACCCGGATTGTTTCCCGTCCTGCGGGTCCTGGCGGACCGAAAACCCCTACCCGCTCGCTTCCTGATCCTCGGCAGCGCCTCACCCGACTTACTTCGCCAGAGCTCAGAATCACTGGCCGGGCGCATCGCGCTAGTAGAGATGGGTGGCTTCGATGTTTCAGAGGTAGGCCTTAAGAACGTGCGGCGGCTGTGGTGGCGCGGGAGGTTTCCGCGTGCGTTCCTGGCCAGGACTGAGGCTGAGAGCCGGTCCTGGCAAGAGAATTTCATCCAGACTTTTCTGGAGCGAGATATCCGCGAGTTCGGCATTTCGGTGCCGCCGGTCACTCTTCGTCGCCTTTGGATGATGCTGGCCCACTATCACGGGCAGATCTGGAATGCTTCCGAGTTGGCCAGGTCGCTTGGCGAGTCGCATACCACCGTGAAGCGCCACCTGGACATCCTGACAGGGGCTCTCGTGGTGCGGCAGCTTCAGCCTTGGCACGAAAACCTTGGCAAGCGGCAAGTGAAGTCGCCCAAGATCTACATTCGCGATACAGGGCTGCTGCACGCGCTCCTGGGCGTACCTTCCTTCCGGTCGCTCGAAGGACACCCGAAGGTGGGAGCGAGCTGGGAAGGATTTGTGATTGAAGAGATTCTTCAGTGGGTTGGGGAACGCCACGCCTATTTCTGGGCCACGCAGTCAGGGGCGGAGTTGGACGTCTTGCTCATGACCGGCGGCGCGCGCTATGGAGTTGAGGTCAAGTACGGTGATGCGCCCGGCATCACCAAGTCGATGCGCATTGCATTGGATGATCTGGGGTTGCGGCAGCTCTTCGTGGTCTATCCGGGCCGCGAGGCCTACGACTTGGACAAAAGGGTTACAGTGCTTCCGCTGGAGCAGGCAAGAACCCGAGTCGCGCACGGTTGGCGATGACCCGACACCGTGGGGTGACCAAACGAGCGGATCGGGTGACCAGAGGATTCGAACCCGCTGACCCGGGGATTCGAACTCGGGCCTATACCGTGTCAAGTGAAAATGCCCCCGATAGATAAATCCTATTCAGCGCTGCTCTCCAGAGTGGCGCAGCTTCTCGCGCAGGCCAGACGAGCCTCCGCGCGTTCTGTCAACGCGGTTATGACGGCGACTTATTGGGAGATTAGGCCGACGGATTGTTGAACATGAGCAGAGTGGCAAGGCCCGAGCCGCATATGGCGAGGCACTAATCGACAGGCTGGCTGCAGATGTGACGGCCAGGTTCGGGAAGGGATTTTCGCACACCAATCTCAAGCAAATGCGGGAGTTTTTCATAGCTTGGCCGATTCGCCGGACGCTGTCTGACGAATCACCGGCCGCCCCGGCGTTACCGACCGAATCCGGAAAAGGTCAGACAGTGTCTGACCAATTGCAAGCTCAGCGATTCCCGCTTCCTTGGTCGCATTACGTTCGATTGCTCTCCCTGAAGAACCTCGAAGCCCGCGCTTTCTATGAAAGGGAAGCCTTGAGCGGGGGATGGTCGGTGCGCCAGCTTGACCGCCAGATTTCCAGCCAATTCTATGAACGCATAACGCTCTCCCGCAATAAGGGAGCGTTGCTAAGAAAGGGTCGGCAAGCCCTAGCAGGCTGCTGAAAAAGGGTATCTGTCATGCTGAGCGCAGCGAAGCATCTGCTGTTCCTCATTGAAAACAAACAAAAAGCAGATCCTTCGCTCCGCTCAGGATGACGTGCTCGGAGGTTTTTTCAGCAGCCTGCTAGACGCTGACGATGTGACGCCAGAGGAGGAGATCAAGGACCCCTTGGTCTTGGAATTCCTCGGTCTCAAAGACGAGTACTCCGAAAATGTCCTGGAGGAAGCGCTCATTCGGCGCCTGGAACACTTCCTGCTTGAACTCGGGAACGAATTTGCCTTCGTGGGCCGCCAGCGCCGGCTTCGGGTCGGAGACGAGTGGTACCGGATTGACTTGCTTTTCTATCATCGCAGGCTTCGCTGTCTCATCATTATCGACCTTAAGATCGGTCGCTTCAGCCATGCCGACGCCGGGCAGATGAACCTCTACCTCAACTATGCACGCAAGCACTGGACTTTGCCCGACGAGAACCCACCGGTGGGCCTGATCCTATGTTCCGAAAAGAACGATGCGGTGGCCTATTACGCTCTGGGTAATCTCAAGAACAAAGTTCTCGCCAGCGAGTACAAACTTGCCTTGCCCGATGAGAAGCAACTCGCAGAGGAAATCGACAAGACCCGAAGGGCACTCATGTCCACGAACAAAGACCTGCAATCGAAGCTTTTCTGATTGCACTGGCGTACCTGTCGATCGGCAAGATTGGGGTAAGTTTGGGACAAGCTAAGCGCGTAAGTCATTGAGGGCCCATAGCTCAGTCGGTTAGAGCAGCGGACTCATAATCCTGTGAAGGCATCTCAAGCCGCTGCAAGCCCACTGCTAACGATTGAAAAGCCAAGACATAGGGTTAGTCGTTTCCTGACCCACTTCCATCAGAAAGCAGGCACCTGCTACATTATCCGCTACAGTAGGCTACTGGGGAGTCTGGCAGCGTCCGCGTTGATTCTGGTGCAACCTGACGCAAATGGGGGAGGGCTTAAGCGAAGGTTCGGCAACTTAGGGCGAAACTCTGCGGGCTTGCTCGATGTTGTTGGCTGTGTGGTCTGTGGCTGTGTCCCCTGGCAAGCCGCCGAAGTTTCCGAGAAGTTTCGGCTACCGCCAGGGGGTGGGGCACCCTCCACAAAGCATGCTTTAGGTCGCGCAAAAATTCGAAATCCAATGGGCTAGTCAGTGCCTTCAGCAAGAAACTGGACAACCCTCAGGGCGGCGGTCGCCCTTTATGTTGGCTTGGTACAACGTCTGCCGGGTCGGTCCACATGACCTGCGGGTAACCCGTGCAATGGCGGCGGGAATTACTGGTCATGTGTTGAACTTAGGGCAGCTTCTAGCGTAGCATTCTGAACTATAGAAATCGCCGCTGAGAAGAGTTTTCCAAGGTAATGGCACAGGCGTACAGGAAGTCCAGTGCGACGTTTGGGGGTTTACCATGAGAAAGTCACTGCTAAGCCTTTGCGGTTTGGCAATCTTATTCGTAGGGTGTGAGGGGAATCCGAACAGTTCCCAACCTGCACCAGCTAAATCAGCGTATGTCCTGCCTTCAGAATTGTTCATAAAAACAACGGCCAGCCGGGGAGCAGAGGGGGAAGTCTATGTTCGTGGGTCAACAAACCTGCCAGATGGCATGAACATAAACGTTGAGCTTATTCCCGCCAAGCCTCCTGTAGGAGCTACAGCTACAGTTAAGGATGGCTCATTCACCACTGCAGGGCTCATGTCAAAGACCCCGAATTCACATTTCATACCGGGATTACCGCAAGCTGGCAACTCAAGATACATCGGAATTCCATTTCCTGCGGGAAGAAGGGAAGTTCACTACCACGCCTCTTTCTTCGCCCATCACGCCACTACTTTTGACGCGACCTTCCAGAGGCCAGAGGTTCTAAAGGTTGTCGGAGAAGGAGGTAAAAGCCTTAAAGGGAAGATGTTTAAAGAAACCGACCCTGATGTTGTTGACAGCCCCAAAGAGTTGGATTACTCGCAGACCGTGGAGTTCCCTCCGCTCACACCGGAGGCTGAGACAATCAACTTAGTCAAGAGAGCGGTTCTCACC
>DATJKY010000178.1:0-6280 GCA_035490955.1 Terriglobia bacterium
GTTGGTCTCGGAAACGATCGGAGTATTCGAGAGCGCCCCTTGGTCGCTCTTGACGTGCAGGGTCAATTGCCAGGGGGCCTTATAGCCCGGCTCGTCGAAACAGGGAAACGCCCGGCGGGCCCAAATGTTTTCGAACTGCGAGTAGATGTACCACCGGTCGCCGTCTTTCATTTGGAAGATACCCTGTTGGTCTTTGCGGCTGACCTCGCCCTGGTAGGCAACGTGGAGCGTCGCTGGGCCGGAACCAACGGGATGATCGAAGGAGAAACCGACATAGTCCTTGGGCTCGGTAATGACCTTGGCAGCGAACTTCTCTCCTCCTACGGTGAGGGTCGCGTCCTTGATTGCCAACTTCTCCGCATTCAACCATAGCACCGAGGTCGGTTTGACAAACTGCAGGTCGATGTCAATGACGCCCGTAAACGTGTCCCGATCAGGGATCGCTGTCAGCTCCACACGGTAACGGACCGGGCCTACGACATCGGCGGGCAGGCGCAACTTGGGCGGTGCCGGCGCATCGTCCGCCCAGACGTCAGGGAGACGGACCGTCCCCCACGCACCCGCCATGATCAGCACCGTTATGATCACCCGCCAAGGTCGCTGCATGATTTCTCCTTCAATGAGTTAAGGACTGAGGAAATGCCTGAAGGCTCGAGGATCCGGTAATGGGAAACGCTTTGGCCTAACATTCATCCAGACTCGAAACTCGTGCCCGCCAGCCCTCAACGCACTGGCCCCCACAACGGACTGAGGTTACAGATAGCGGACGAATGAGCAATCCAAAATCCAAAATCGCAAATCCATGAGTCGGCCTACTATCGTACTGGAATCGCACTGAAGTTAACAGACGGAGCATAAAGCCGGTACCAAAGTGTCGGAAGCGCGGATTGTGATACACGAGCTCAGAACTCCACGACCACAAATCAAGGCCTGACCCAACCGAAAAGTCCACCGAAAAGCCCACGGTCAGGAAAACACTGACGGTGGCTACCAGTTGTGACGTAGATCACAGCCTTATGTGACGAAGATCATAGCCTTCGGCCTAACCGACGCCGTACAGTGCGTACTTTAGTCATGACCACTCAGGGTCTCAATACCCACTTGAATGACAACAACAACCGAGGCACACTAGGCACGAAAACCCCTTGCTTTCGTTAGGCACGGGCAACTTATGAGGAGGAAAACCAATGCTGCGTAAGGCTCGTACGGTAAGGTACCTGGCTCCGGCGTTCGGGGCCGGATTCTTTTTCTTCTGCTTGTTGCTCGGGTGGGTGAGTCGCACCTCTGCCATCCCTTACTGGTCCCGCAAATACGAGACTTCTTGCACCACCTGCCACAGTGATTTCCCTCAACTCAATGATTTTGGTATCGCCTTCAAGAAGGCGGGCTTCCGGTTCCCGAAGGACGACGACACTTTCGTCAAGCAACCGCCCATCATGCTGGGAGCCAAGGCGCAAAAGGAAGCCTTCCCCAACGCCATCTGGCCCGGTGAACTTCCCGCCACCATTCCGATTTCTTTTCGCTACTCCGGTTTTTTCACTTACAACAACAAGCAGCCAATCGGTGCGATCCCTCCTCCCGCTGCGGCGACTGTGGTTGCGCCGTCGAACGAGACGAGCTTCGTGCCGCGTACCGATCTCTTCGTTCCCAATACCTTCACCGTCATCGGTGCGGGGACTTTTGGTCCGATGCTCTCTTTCTGGATAGACAATGACATATCTGCGGGCGGTGCGAATTCGGGCGCGGGGCTTGGCGACGGATACCTCAAGGTCGTGAACCTCAGCAAGTATATTGGCCTTCCCCCTGACTCACTCAACTTCCGCATGGGTCAGTTCGAAATGGATCTGCCCTTCACGCAAGCACGTACCATCAATCTCAGCGATTACGACATTTATGATCAAGCCAGCGTAGCGGGAATGCTAGGCACCGCGAACAACCCCCTTATGTTCTCGGTGCCTCAGAGGGGATTTGAGTTGAGCGGCGTCCCCAACCTTGGTTACTTCGAATATTCGGTGGGTCTCTACAACGGAAACAACGACGGCACCGCCGTTCGCAACGAAAAGGACGTTTATGTACGCGTGGCCAAGCGCTGGAATCTGGATCGCGACCCGGCCGCTCGCAAAGAAGTTCGGGCGGCGGGTCCCACCGGGCCGCGCGATCACACATCGATACGCATAGGCAGCTTCTATTACTACGGTCGAAATGCCCTCAACGATGGCCGTGAACTTTTTCCTACGCTGGGAACGTTCCACGAACCGTTCTACCGTGTAGGTGGCGACTTCCGCTTCAAGGTTCACGATAAGTTCGAAATGTGGGGCCTGGGCATGTATGGCCACGACGTCAACCACATCGTCGCACTGGCACCCGATGGGACGCCGACCGGTGTTGTAATCCACGACACGCCGGTCACCTTTAGCGGGGGATTCGTCGAAGCGGAGTACTGGTTTTACCCCTGGATTATCGGTCTGATGCGCTATGACGCGGTGAACTCGCCGACCGACGCGCTTAATGGCCTTTCTCGCCACTACACGAGAAACCGTTTCAGTCCGGGATTCCAGATCCTGATTCGAGCCAATATCAAGTGGGCGTTCGAGTACCAGTACCGCTGGCAAATACCCGTCGGCGGGATTTCCAGCGAGTTCTATCGCCCGAACGGGTTTCTCACCGGAATCGACTTTGCTTTTTGAAAGCATTAAG
Organism: Terriglobia bacterium; assembly: GCA_035490955.1. Taxonomy (GTDB): domain Bacteria; phylum Acidobacteriota; class Terriglobia; order UBA7540; family UBA7540; genus DATJKY01. The sequence goes on from DATJKY010000178.1 coordinate 2,698, forward strand.
ATCAGTGGCCGGTCCAATAGGGTCGGAATTCTCTTGAGTCGAGGACAAAAACGAATATGAAAGATCTCACTAAGCCAGTCTTGGTTGTAGTGTTATTCTCCATGGTTCTATGCTCCACCCGCTTGAGCTGGGCGGGAGACATCAAAGGCAAAGTATCCGTTCAGGGCCTGCGTTCGTCTGAAAGCATCGCCGTTTACGTCGATGCGATTCCCGGCAAGACTTTTGACCCACCCTCTCAACACGTTGTGGTTGACCAGAAGAAAATGACGTTTGTCCCTCACGTGGTGGTAGTGCTCAAGGGAACGACAGTGGACTTCCTGAACAGCGATCCGGTAGGGCATAACGTTTACTGGCCGTCAATCAGCGGCAACAAGAAACTGGCCCACAATATGGGCACTTGGCCGAAGGGGGAGAAGAAGTCATTCCAGTTTAATGACCTGGGGGTTGCAGCGCTCCTTTGCAATGTCCACCCCGAGATGTCTGGCTATGTCGTCGTGGTACCGACACCCTACTCCGCGGTCACCAATAAGGATGGCGACTTTGAAATCAAGGACGTTCCTGCCGGCAAGTACACGTTGAAGACTTGGAGCGAGGACGGCAAGCCAGCCACCCAGGAGGTCGAGGTAGGCGGCGGCACCGCTAACGTCGAACTCACTGTTAAGAAATGAAGTCGCTAGTGGTTAGCTAGAAGGCTCGATGTCCGGATTTTGACTTTTTGGGTCAGAGTTTTTCGGGCAACGTTCAAGAGACCCCTGACCCGGTCCCGCGCCGCGGGACCAGCCTCTCCCCTTGGGAGAGGGCTGGAGTTTCTCTAGGTTTCTTGCCCTGTCCCTTGAAACCGTCGGAAAGGCAGAAACGCGAAGTTGAGTACAGTCCTCTCCCTTGGGGGACAAAGTAGCTTTCCCCCTGTCGCGGGAGAGCCGGGTGAGGGCCACTAGCCACTCGCCACTAACCACTGGCCACTGCTGTTATGAAGATGCGCACCAAACTCGTGGACGTCGACTGGCTGGAGTCGAACTTCCCCTGCATGCAGGCATGCCCCGTGCACACGCAGGCCGGCCGGTACGTGACGTTGATCGCCCAGGGCCGTTACGAGGAAGCCTATCGCTACGCCCGTCAACCGAACCCATTGGCCTCGATCTGCGGCCGGGTCTGCGGCCATCCATGCGAAACCGACTGCCGGCGCCGGCACCTGGACGCGCCCATATCCATCCGCGCCCTCAAGCGCTTCGTGACCGAACGTTACGGGCCGGAGTCTCGCAACCCCATCGGCGTCTATCCGGAGCGGTCGAAGATCAGTAGGGCGGAGAAAGTTGCGGTGATCGGATCGGGGCCGGCAGGCCTTGCCGCCGCGCACGATCTTGCTCTCGTCGGCTATGCCGTCACGATCTTCGACGCCGCCCCAGTCCCCGGCGGGATGATGCACCTGGGGATACCCGAATATCGTCTGCCTCGTGACGTGTTGCAGGCGCAGGTTCGCGAAATTCTCGACCTCGGGCCCGAGCTCAAGTTGAACACTCGTTTGGGCAGGGATTTCTCCCTGCAGGGCCTCCGTGATTCAGGTTACAAGGCTGTTTTGTTGGCTCTGGGCTTGCATCGCAGTCGAGACCTGATGATTCCCGGCCACGATCTGGACGGCGTGGTTAAAGGCGTCGACTTCCTGCTTAACGTCAACCTCGGCTACCGGCTTGGCATCGGACGGCGGGTGGCGGTGATCGGCGGTGGAAACGTGGCCATCGATGTGGCCCGTTCCGCGCTTCGGCAGCAACAACGCCTGACGCTCGAAACTCTCAGCACCTCGCTGTTACCGGAAAGCTTGAGCCCCAGCGAACTCGAGGTGGCCATGAAAGAGTTGATGGACGTATCGCGCGCCGCCTTGCGCATGGGCGCGCGCGAGGTTCATTTGGTTTGCCTCGAGAAGCGTGAGGAAATGCCGGCCTTCGAAGAAGAGATCGAAGAGGGCTTGCAGGAGGGCTTAAAGATCCACCCTTCGCTCGGCCCCAAGCGTTTCGTCGGCGAAAAGGGCAAACTGATGGGGCTCGAGACCATTCGTTGCACTGCGGTGTTCGACGCCCAACATCGCTTCAACCCCGTCTTTGAAGCAGGGACGGAGAGCGTCATTCCCTGTGACACCGCCATCCTGGCCATCGGGCAAGCCTCCGACCTGTCGTTTCTCGCGCCCGAGGACGGCGTTGAAACCACCCGCCAGGGCACCATCAAAATCGATCCGGACACGCTGATGTCCAGCGCGCCGGGCATCTTTGCCGCCGGGGACGTCGCTTTTGGCCCGCGCCTTATCATTAGCGCTGTGGCAGACGGCAAGAAGGCCGCCGAGAACATCGATCGGTATTTGCGAGGCGCAGCCTGGAAGCCGAAGCCGAAATATGTGCAGATCACGGTGCTCGACCACCACAAGATGGCCGAAGAATACGACCAGTACTCCCGGCTTTCCGTGCCCGTCATTCCTCTGGAGCGGCGTACGGGCGTTTCAGAGGTCGAGACGGGCTACACGGAGGAACAAGCCCGGCGCGAGGCCTCACGCTGTTTGCAGTGCTGGATCAACACCATCTTCGACGGCAATGAGGCCGAGGGCACGGAGTGCATCCTCTGCGGCGGCTGCGTGGACGTCTGCCCCGAGAACTGCTTGACACTGGTCCCACTGGGTCAACTAAACGTCTCCGACGAAGTCAAGGCTCGGCTGACCGAAGAAGCGAATTACCATGAGGGAGACCTGCAACACATCGAGTCCGGCGACCTGCCCCTTTCTGAGGGCTCGATGATGATCAAGGACGAGACCATCTGTATCCGTTGCGGCCTGTGCGCGGAGCGCTGCCCCGCACATACCATTACTATGGAAGCTTTCGAAGCGTTTGATTACGACCCAGGCCGCGAGTTGCAAACCAGTTTGTAGAGTTTGTAGGGCCGGGCTTGCCCCGGCCAAAGCAAAGCAAGCCGGCGTGGTCGCTTCGTCAGGAGGAACAGAATGGTCGAAATACCGCAGCAGACGATCGACGAATCGCGGCGCGACTTTCTGAACGAGGTGGCAGGAGGCGCTCTGGCTATCGCCGGGTTGGGGGCAGCTGTCGTCACCTGGCAGTTTCTCTCTCCCAACGTACTGTTTGAACCGTCACCGACGTTTCGCGCCGGCAGCCCCGACTTGTTCCCCGTCAACTCGGTGACTTACATTCAGGACCAACAGGTTTACATCGTGCGGACGACAGGAGGGTTCTACGCGGTCTCGGCGGTGTGCACGCACCTCGGCTGCATCACTCAGTGGAAGCCGGAGGCCAATCAGATTGCATGCCCCTGTCACGGGAGCAAGTTCACACCGGAGGGAACCAAGATCGTAGGACCGGCCCCTGCGCCGTTGCCCCATTTCCTCATTACCCTGACAGCGGATGGAGAACTTCTGGTTAACAAGCTGCAAACGCTGAAGCCTGGCCAAGTGTTGCGGGTGTAAGGGCCGAAAAGAGAATTTCAAATGGCAAAGAGCAAATGGTAAAAGTCGGGGCTCGGGTTTCGGGATTCGGTTTCGGGATCCGGGCTTCGGTGGGGCTCGTGTTTTGACGAATCCAAACCCTCG
>DATJKY010000179.1:0-5454 GCA_035490955.1 Terriglobia bacterium
GGCCAGCGGGTGGTGATTTCCACCGGCACCAAGAACCTGCAAGAGCAGGTCTTCTTCAAGGACATCCCCTTTCTCAAGAAACTCTTTCCCGGGATCCGCGCCACACTGATGAAAGGCCGACAGAACTATCTGTGCCGGCAGTAGCTTTATGACATCGAGCAGCAGCCGGCGCTCTCCGGCCTGGAAGAAACGGAGCTGTACGTGCAGCTCCGCGAGTGGGAGCCCAAGACGGAGACGGGCGACCGCGCCGAGCTTGCCGGCCTGCCGGACACGAGCGAACTCTGGGCGAAGGTGGATGCGCGTCGGGAGACCTGCACCGGGCAGAAGTGCCCGAAATTCGACACCTGCTTCATCACCAGGATGCACCAGCGCGCGGCCGAGTCGAACGTCATCATCGTGAACCACCACTTGTTCTTCGCCGACTTGGCCTTGAAGCAGATGGATTTCACCAGCCTGCTGCCGGAGTACGCGGCCGTGGTGTTCGACGAGGCGCACGAGATTGAGGACGTGGCCACGCGGTATTTCGGCATCCAGGTTTCAAACTACCGGGTGGAGGAACTGGCGCGCGACACGGAGGCAATCCTTCGCCTCAAGGACCTGCGGCAGCCGGACGTGTTCAGGGCGGCGAGCGACCTGCGCAACCGCTCCGAGCTGTTCTTCCAGCTTTTCCCGGCGGCGGAAGGCCGCTCCAGTTTCGACAAGCGGGAGAGTTTTCTGGAGGTGCATCGTGGCCCTTACTCATCGTTGCTGAACGCCTTCGTGCGCCTGGAAACGGAGCTGGGACGGGTGAAGGACCGCCCGGAGGAATTAAACAACCTGGCGCGCCGCGTCGTGGAGCTGCGCGAAGCGTTTCAGATGGTGCTGGAGAGTCGCGACCGCAATTTTGTTTTCTGGTGGGAGCGGCGCGGGCGCGGCGTCTTTCTGGAAGCCTCGCCCATCGACGTGTCCGCTATCCTGCGGGAGCGCTTGTTCGAAAAAGTGCAGACCGTGATCTTAACCTCCGCCACCCTTGCGGTGGGCGAGGCATTTGATTTTCTCAAGCGGCGACTGGGAATCCAGAACGCCAAAGAGAAGATCTTCGCCTCCCATTTCAACTACGGGCAGCAGGCGGTCCTCTATACGCCCTTGCACTTGCCCGACCCCCGCGAGCCGGGCTTCGCGGGGAAGGCGTCCGATGAAGTGGTTGAGGTGCTGAAGGCCAGCCGGGGGCGGGCTTTCGTGCTATTCACCTCCTACCAGCAGATGCGCGAGGTGTATGAGCACGTCCGGCGCCAGCTGCGTTACCCCATGCTGTTGCAAGGCACTGCCCCCAGAACCGCCTTGCTTGACCGCTTCCGGAGAACGCCACACGCCGTCCTGTTTGCCACCAGCTCCTTCTGGCAGGGCGTAGACGTGCAAGGACAACAACTCAGCGCAGTCATTATCGACCGGCTACCTTTTGCCGTGCCCGCTGATCCGGTGGTCGCCGCGCGCATCCGGCACATCAACGAAGACGGAGGCAACGCCTTCACCGAATACCAGGTGCCGGAAGCGGTGATCGCGCTGAAGCAGGGCTTTGGACGTCTGATCCGCAGTGAAACCGACTACGGCGTGCTTGCCATTCTCGACAACCGCATGGTGCGAAAACACTATGGTAAGCTTTTCCTCGAGAGCCTCCCGGGCTATCGGCGCACAACCCGGCTGGAAGACGTTCGGGCTTTTATGCGAGAACACTGAGGCAGCAGGAAACAAGCAGAGGAGAAATTGATGACTGAGCGGGACTGGCAGCGTTTGGAAAATAGTATGCAGTTCGTGATCGAGCAGCAGGTGAAGTTTGAAGCGAATTTTGCCCGGATCGAGGCCAAATTCGAGGCGCAATCTGACAAAGCGAATAAACGCTTCGTCCAGGCTGAGAAGCGCTTGGATAGACTAGAGCGCCTGGGCGAGCGGATGATGAAGGCGGCCGATGAACGCTTCAAGCGGAGCGAAGGGCACCTGGAACGGTTGGAAGAAAACCTGGACCGGCTGGAACACAATCTCACCCTCCTACAGGCAACGGTGAGCGACTTTGTCGACTCCGTTCGAGCGGAGCGGCGTGGGAACGGCCGAGGCGGGTTACGGAATCGTTGATTCTATAACGCCGGGGTGCAGTTAATGTTTGAAGTCTCCGTCGATCACATATTTGCGGCCGGTCATGCACTGCGCAATTACAAGGGCAGGTGCGAAAACGTCCACGGGCACAACTACAAGGTGCGCGTGACGATCGCTGGCAACCAGCTCGACTCGAGCGGCTTGCTGGTGGACTTCGTCGACATGCGGGCTGCCATCAAGGCGGTGGTTGATCGCTTGGACCATCGGTTCCTCAACGATCTCCCTCCCTTTGACCACATCAATCCCTCCGCCGAGAATCTGGCCAAGTATTTCTGTGATGAAATCGCTCCTCAGGTCAGCGATTCGCGTCTACGCATCCAGGCCGTGACCGTTTGGGAAACTGATTTGACCTCCGCCACCTACAAGCCGTCCTCTTGACTATGAGTCCTTCAATGGCTCGATCGCCCTATCACCAGATCACTCAATGGTCTACCAGATCCAGTTGGCGACCGCTGGATGGTGGGTTGCGCGGTGCTGGTGGAAGCACAGCCCGTGGGAGCAGTAGTAGGTGTCCTCGCACCAGCGGCAGCGGGTGAGGCGAGATTTCTCCCTGACACTGCCGCAGACTGCACAGGCTTCCAGTAGCTCGGCGACGACGTGGCGGGAGAACCTGCGCCAACGGTTTAGTGCTTCAAACTCTTCTCGTATCATTCTCAGTTCGCGGTCACTCAACATCGTAACACTCCCGGAAGTTCATTCGGTTGGGGTGCAATTGAGAGACCAAAGGCAGCGTCCGGCCGGACACAAGCTCATTGCGACGCTCCAATCCCTTTGTTTTCATTATGTCGTCCTTACTCTTCAGGTCGCCCCCCTTTTAGAACGCTCTGCCGGTAACCCCCTGATGTGCGACCGGCAATCAATTGGGTCCGACTTGCACGGCGGGGTTGGGAATAAATATGGATCAAAAGGACTCAAGTGGGAAATTGGGTTCCCTATCTCTTCCCTGCCTCTTCGTCGCTTCCGTCCAGGTCGTCCAGTTTGGGCTTCCATTGTAGCCTCCACGGCCGTCCGCTATAATTCCAGCGTACCGTGGAGGATCGGAGACGCTATTCCAGTTCAGCCCTCATGAAAGTCGGAAGAAGATACGTCATTACGGGTCGGGTGCAAGGTGTGGGCTTCCGCTACTTCGCCGAGCGCAGGGCCAACCAACTCGGCATCATCGGGTACGTCAAGAACTGCTGGGACGGCACCGTGGAAGTGTACGCGGTCGCGGACCCGGTCTCGCTCGCAGAATTCAGAGGCCTTCTCGCCGAGGGACCGCGCAGCGCGCGGGTGACCAGCATAACTGAGTCTGAGGAACCGGTGGACAAGCGACGAACGACCTTCGTGATCGAAGACGGGTGGTGAATCGATTTTGGATTCAGATTTTGGATTTTGGATTAAAGACCCTATGCCGTCGATTTTGGCGACCAGGAGGATGGCAGCGGTCAGGCATCAGCCTTCAGGTAAAAACTGCTGCCAGCGTTTGTTATTGCTGACGGCTGATAGCTGATAGCGTTCCTTTCGTCGCCCAATCGCTCAAACACCCAATCACTCAATCACTAAGGGAGGGCAAGTGCAGGACCTTAAAACGCTGATTCGCGAAGTACCGGATTTTCCGAGGCCGGGGATACTTTTCTACGACATAACCACCCTACTGAAGGATGCCGTGGGCTTGCGACGGGCCGTCGATGCGCTTGCCGACCATTACGTGGGTCGCAAAATCGACCACGTGGTCGGCATCGAGGCTCGAGGGTTCATCTTTGCTCCCAGCGTCGCCTATCGATTGAACGCCGGTTTTGTCCCTGTTCGCAAACCGAAGAAACTTCCGGCCCAAGTGGCAAGCGCTGCTTACAACCTTGAATATGGCCAGGACGCGCTGGAAATCCATCGCGATGCCATCGAAAAGGGAGAGGAAGTACTGATTATCGACGATCTTTTGGCCACAGGCGGGACTGCAGCTGCTGTCGCCAGCCTGGTAGAATCGCTGGGTGGTCACGTCGGCGGAGTTGGGTTCTTGATCGAGCTGGGATTCCTGAAAGGGCGGGAGAAGCTCTCCCGCTACGATTTGCACTCAGTGCTGAAGTACTAGTCTAGGCTAGCAGTCTGCTGGAAAAAGCCTCCGATCATTTTCATCCGGAAGCGGAACGAGGGATCTGCTTTTCGTCTGTTTTCAATGGGATAAAGCAGATGGTTCGTTGCACTCAGCACGACAGGCACCCTTGTTCAGCAACCTGTTAGCCTAGTCTGCGAACCACATCAGCCCGAGATCGCATTCCTACGCCCCTGATTTCTGCCCTCTCCCTGGGGCTGGTTGTATCCCACATTTTCTGCCGGAGAACGGGGTCTGCCGCTCTGACGCCAGATCGAGCCCCAAAGAGGCACCCTGCGCCCCAGAGCCGGGCTTCGGGCGCCTGGGCGAGATACTTTAGTCCAGGCCAACGACCAACCGTTGGGCCTGGCTTTGCTTCATCGCCTCTTTTGGGGCTGAATGGATGCACCCCGGTTTTAGTTTTAGAGCACCACCGCCAGAGGCGGTCTCTATGGGTTTCGGTGTGAGGTGCTCTGGGGATGGCTGCACGGTGTGGTACGGTAACCGGAATAGATTGGAGATTTGAAAGTGAGATTGGAGATGTTGGAGATTTACGGGAGGGGGCAAGGCTGCACGTGGTGACGGTCACCGTCTCGATGGGTACCGGATGCTGAATTGCCCCAGGTTGGAGGAGGCCCCGGAAGGGATAGCTCCGCGGGCGGTGTTCCGAACAAAACCGGAATGTTTAAGAAAACAAAGGGATAGCGAAAATGTGGTCACCATCAAGGATTCACCGGGGGCGTAGCTCGCGCAGGGCCGCTCCCGCCGGGCGCGGGATCGGCACGTGCCCGTCTGCCCTTTGCTGGCGGGCGCCGATCTCCGCTTTGAAGACTCTGCTGTAATCGGCATGGGGATGCAGATACTGCGCTCGAAAACTCCGGCGCCCCGTGTGGACGACCCCTGCCCCGACTGGCCCCTCAGGATTCTGGATTCGAGATTCGGGATTCCGGATGCTAAGGATTCAGGATTCGGGTTCACGATTCAGTATTCGAGATTCTAGATTCCGGATTCTGGATTCAGAATTCAGAATAAAGTAATTTCAAATGGCAAAAGTTCAAACGTAATAGCAAATCGGTACAGAAAACAATTCGTTGTCTGCTCTTTGCCATTTGCCATTTGAGATCATCTTGACCTGAATTGCTTGTTTGACTGTTGGCCGCGCCGCCCTTTCAAGTGCTATGCTAAGCTCGCGTCTCAGGACAGAAATGTCTGTCGGCTCATGCACCGATTTGCCGGATCTCGCCGGAGAACAC
>DATJKY010000180.1:0-2263 GCA_035490955.1 Terriglobia bacterium
AACCTTCGAAAACCAACGTTACCGCGCGAGCGGCCTCAACTTGGTCGTCCTTGCTATCATACTGTGGAACACGATCTATCTCGAGCGTGCTATCAATGCACTGCGGCAACATGGAATCGCCTTTCCAGAAGCGCTCCTGACACATGTCTCACCAATTGGCTGGGAGCACATCAACCTGACTGGGGACTACACCTGGCACGCCAACCGTCGCGTCTCTCAAGGTCGATTTAGACCCCCGTTGGTATGGCGATTATGGTCGACGGAGCATCTTCGTGAAGCTTAACGGCTATCGCGGTAGGGATGCCCATTGCTGGGCACCCCCCCGCACAGATCCCGGCGTGCATGATTCACGCACCGGGCTCCCACCTTGGGTGATTAACGAAGAAGCTCACACAGGCAACTCCTCGCACACGATCAAGCCTCTGGGACACGCTCGCCCGGCTCAGAGTCCGGCACGTGCGTTGCTCTCCCGTGTTCCCCTCGGTCCTCACCCTTGGCTCCGCCAGCTCCGCGCCTAGTCGCCCAGGTTTGTTCGCCGGCTTCCTTGCTACTATGAAGAGGTCTGACTTCTCCTGCCCGTGCTTCATCGGCTTCGACTCCTCGCCTTCCCGATGCGGACCGCTCCACAACATCTGAGGCGGCCAAGCAGGAGATCTCCCGGTTCCCGTGCAAAGAGCGTACCCACATGCCAGGTTCTAAGACCACGCAGGCCGGGCAGGCACTCGCTTTATCGCGCCTTTCCGTGTTGCCTTCCGCTACGCTAACAGCGTCGGCACCCTGAACTAATTTAAAGCTTTCGCGGCTCAATGGCTGGCCTGCAGGCTCCCCTGTCAACGCTTCGTCTCGCATCTCGCGACGCGCTACGCATGACTCGGGGCCAGCTCGGTTCGCTATTCCTTTACTGTTGAGGACTTTCATCTTTACTCTTTGCTGATCTCCTGGCGCACCGGCGTGCAATTTTCTACGAATCGGCCATGGACCCAAATATCATCTCGGACAGGCGCTGCGAAACTTTCTGTGGGAATGCGTTGTGCTCAAGGGCTGATGGGGGGCGGTCAAATCATCAGTTCCGTGCCGGAGTGGTTGGAGTCGTGGTCTTCGAACGAGTCGTTTCACGATTGCGGTCTGGCACTAGCGAACATGGGCTTGTTCTTAGTGATGTAGTCGGCGATCGACAGCGGCTTGCGTCCGGTGAGTTCCTCCACCCAATCATTGGTCCCGGCAAAAAGGCCGTTCCGGCAATCGATGGCGACAGAGGAGATGTGCTGGATGAAGTGAGGCGTGAACCCCCTAGCCTTGAAGTTCTCCTGAAAGGTTTCGATGTCGATCGGGACGTAGGTGATCGTTCGGCCCACGATTCCAGAGAGAATCTCGACGATCTCATACTGACTGAGTTCCTTCGGACCAAAGAGCGGATAGGTCTTCCCCGCGTGTTCAGCGGGGTCGCTCAGGATGGCCGCGATCACTCGTCCTTGATCTTCCCCGGTGATCGGAGCGTAGCGACCGTCGCCGAAAGGCAGCGGCAGGATGTCTTGTTCCCGAATCGCCCTCGACTGATACATCAGCCATTCCGCGAAGAAGGTGGGTCGCAAATGGGTCACGGGGATGCCCGACCGATCCAGCAAACGCTCGGCGATCCAATGGTTCTGCGAGGCATGACTCTTCGCGTTCCTGCGGGCGGAGACTTGCGACATATTCACGATCGCCCGGACTCCTTGCTCCTCCGCCGCCTCGGCAAAAAACGCTGTCGCCTCGAGGATGCCGGGCACTTGAATTGGATAGACGAAATAGGCGGCCTCCATTCCTTTCAACGCCCCGTTGACGGCCTCGAAATCCGAGAGGTCGCCTTGAACAATCTCCACGCCTTGAGTTCCGAGCTTGTCCGACCGCTCGTCGATTTTGTGGACCAGCGCGCGGACGCCGATGTTGCGTTGCAGCAGCTCGAGAATGGCGCTTCCGCCGGTTGCGCCCGTGGCGCCCGTAATGAGAATTTTTGGATTCATGGTGATTTTCGGAATGTCGGGAGGTGCAACGTCTGGTCAAGAGCTCTCAAATCAAACGCGCCATGAGCATTTCGACCAACAGCAGTCCGCCGGCTGCAATCATCAGGAGTAATCCCGTGATCATTTTGCCCGATTCCCAAACGCTCCGGCATTTGCCTTTTCACGAGGGCGTCCAGAGCCGCGCGGGTCTGGGACGAAAGCTGCGTGAAGGTCTCCTCAACGAACCGTTCCTCGCGCTGCCGGACCGTCATACCGAGCAG
>DATJKY010000181.1:0-2652 GCA_035490955.1 Terriglobia bacterium
TTGTGCCTTGCTTGGTCTTGCCCTTCTTGTCGGCCGCCTCTTTGGCCAATCGAAGTTCTTTTAACCGAGCGGTCTTTGCACGAACAGCATGACCAGCGGCGACGTAATCCGCCATAGCCTGCCCACTTTCTGTGGCCCGCTGTGCCTTCTGCGTCCGCTTGAACTGAGCTTCGGCCTGAGTGCGCTTCTTCGAATGTTTGGGCATGGTTGCACCTATTGGGGCGTACCGGCCGGCTCTGAAAAAAGAGAATCGCGACCCGGTGGGCCATCTTCGATCGGCACAGGCGGGCGGGCAAGGAGAGAATTCGTTTTACCTCGTACTCCACTCATCTTACCCAAGCAGGGGTAAATACTCGTGGCTTGGGCCCCGCGAAAGCCGGGAACTGCCGTTGCCTCCGGCCGACGCGATCGAGCATAAAAGGGAGTTGGGTGCGAAGCCGCCCGAAAGGTTGTCGATAAGCTAATCCGCGCCGGCCTGCTGGAGGAGGTCAGCGCGGACTCTATTGGTTCCCACATGGCATTCAATCCTTCTCCCCCAGCTTCGCCCATGTCAGCCACTTCCGCCAGTTCTCGGCGAGTTGTGCTTTTGCTTCTTCAAGTGTCGAAGCGCGCCCATCCCTGCGGATGATGTCCAATCCAGCGTGCGGACCATAGAGCGTCCAGTACCAGCGCAAATCTGGTCGTGCACCGCGCTCCTCATAGATTCTCCCGATCCCCCACCGGCCTGAAAAGACCGTGTAATCCTTCAGGTCGTTGTAGACGGGAGATTCCAGGCCAGTCGGCCGAAGGGTGAGGGCCATAGGACTTCATAACTGCCGGCAGTTTCATGCTCAATGGTCAACGGCCAGGCGGGGCACACTCCGCCCTGCCATATTGCGGGATTTCCAGCGCCAGAACGCCTTGAAGCCCGCGCGGTGCCACCTAAGGATGGTATCCGGTTGAACAACGCGGGCCGCACCGAGCAGGCTCGGCCAGAGCTGGGTCATCCTTACCAGCAGCGCCCGGTCACTGACGCGCAGTCGAGGACGAGGCGGCGCATGCCTCAAGGCGATGCTGAGTTGATGACGGAGAAACAGGTTCTCGGCTTCAAGCCGGCACCGCGGCTTGAACAAGGCGACGATGGACATTCCGAGTGAGTTCAGGATTGCAAGCATCGCCCCCAATCATGCGCTGATTCTGCCAAACGATGCGAATCCAGGCCGGATCAAATTTTCGGAAAGGACAGGCCCTCCGTCATTTCATTCGATCACCTCTTCTCTTGGGTGGGTTGGCCTTCGTGACCGGAAGATGCGAGACCCTCAAGGGTGACGACTTACGAAAAACGCCTCCAGCACGCCTTGTTCTCGATCTTGTGCGGGCCATCGCAATTAGGGCTCGCGCTTCTCTTCGGAATCGGCACCAAAGGCCCTTCCATCATGGGATTCGAAGACGAGTGGACGTGAACGCATCGCCGGTGCCGATTGCGGCCACCATCGCGCTGGAGCCCTCGATGACGCGCACGTCTGGAATGAGCCCGTGGGACATGGCGTGCTCCTCATCGTTCGCGAACTGGGCGAACAGCGCCACGGGACCGAGGTTTTGCGAGGCTCTGGAAATCCCGCTGCATCGCCACCATGCAGCTACTGTGAAAAGATGCCCCCATGATCCCCTCAACGACTGGCAACGCGGCCGTACCAGTGACCACCGGAAACCTGCTATTTCATGTGATCGTCGACGACTTCAACCGCACCTTTTCCATGGACGGACCCGGCGGCCCCAATGGTATTCGCCTCCACTACGAGATGATGCGCGTCGCGCGCACGCAAGCAAAGATCCTCCGGGACTTCGATGTAAGAGCAGAATCCCGGGAAGCTGCGCTCGCCGAAATGAAGGCGCAGTTTCCCGACTACATTTTTTTGGTTCTTGGGCCGCCGCCCAGGCAAAATGAATCTTCTAAATTGGACACTACCGTCACACGAGTTCAGCGTGCAGAGTCGTTGGGCCGTCGGATTCGCGCCAGCTTCAGGAAAAGACCGCGCCGCCGTCCATGTCGAACATGGGGGCTTCCTCCCCCGGTCGGTATGCCGCACGCTCAGCCCGCCACAGGATGGCCGGCGAAGTCCTTGGGGCAGACCTGAATTGTTCTGAATCGAGGCGTGGGCGGCCGATCTCAGCAGGGCGAACACTGCCCGCCAGTGCCGCCTAAGAGCATCAAGCGGCAAGCGACCGCAGGGGTTACATGGCGCCGCTTCGTTCCGGGGAGGTGGCTGCCGGACCGAGCCACCCCGCTTCCGCCGCCCTCGATCGGACCCCTGCGACGACAGGAACTAACTGGCGCCTGGCGCGTTATGAAGACAGCCGGCCGCCCACCATGCCCCCGTGCTCGGTCGGTTATTCAGGGCGTAGTCGAACGACGGCTACGCCCTTATCTTTTCGGCTCTCTCGTCTTTTCGTCTCACGTACTCCAAGCCAAAACATTTGGGCATTTCAGCAAATAAGGCTCTCGCTGCCGCTACCGGTAAGCATCGGGTGAGCCGACACCCATTCCCGCCCCTCGCGCCGTACTCGCACCGCGCTAATCGAGCGCGCCGCCCGCGCCGTCGATAGCCGCTTCCCTCTGCATCGGCAAATGCTACGCCTTCGCCAGTTCGCTTTCCCGCACAACACGCTCGT
>DATJKY010000182.1:0-5231 GCA_035490955.1 Terriglobia bacterium
CACTTGCGACGGCTGGCGGCAAAGGTGAAGGAAGGGGTGCGCGCTGCCGGCGGGACTCCGATGGAGTTCAACACCGTGGCGATCAGCGACGGCGTGACGATGGGGACGGAGGGCATGAAGGCCTCGCTCGTCAGCCGCGAAGTGACTGCCGATTCGATGGAGTTGGTGGGGCGCGGTCATATGTTTGACGCCATGGTGGCGCTGGTGGGCTGCGACAAGACCATCCCCGCCGGGGCCATGGCGCTCCTCCGGTTAAATGTCCCCGGCATCCTCCTGTACGGCGGGTCGATTGCCGCCGGTCACTTTCAGGACCACGACGTCACCATCGGCGACGTCTACGAGGCGATTGGGGCCAATGCCGCTGGTTTGATGACTGACGAGGAACTGAAGCAGCTGGAGAACGCGGCGTGCCCGGCAGCAGGAGCTTGCGGCGGGCAGTTCACCGCCAACACCATGTCGACTGTCATGGAGTTTATCGGCCTCTCCCCCATGGGCTTCAATAGCGTCCCGGCGCTCGACCCGAAAAAAGAAGTGATCGCCTATCAAACCGGTCAGATGGTAATGGAGCTCCTGGGGCGTGGCCTGCGCCCCCGAGACATCCTCACCAAGCCGGCGTTCGAAAACGCCATCGCCAGTGTGGCGGCCACCGGCGGCTCCACCAACTCCGTGTTACACCTTCTGGCCATGGCGCGGGAAGCGGGTGTGCCGCTAGCCATCGAGGAGTTTGATGCTGTTAGCGCCCGAACTCCGCTCATCGCCGACCTGAAGCCGGGCGGGCGCTACGTGGCCGTGGACGTTCACCGTGCCGGGGGCATCCCGTTGATTGCGCGCAAACTGGTGGAGGGGGGAGCCGGGCTGCTTCACCAGGAGCAGATAACTGTCAGCGGGCGCACGATCGGTGAGGAAGCTCGCCGGGCGCAGGAGACGCCGGGGCAGGACGTGGTACGGCCGGTGTCAGATCCTCTGAAGAAGACTGGCGGTCTGGTGATTTTGAAAGGAAATCTGGCTCCGGAGGGATGCGTGGTGAAGATTTCCGGGCACGAACGACTCCACCACCGAGGACCAGCGCGCGTCTTCGACCGCGAAGAGGACGCGATGAAGGCGGTGACCGGCAAGAGCATGCGACCGGGGGACGTGGTGGTGATCCGATACGAAGGGCCACGAGGCGGGCCAGGCATGCGCGAGATGTTGGGCGTGACGGGAGCGATTGTGGGCGAGGGTCTGGGTGAATCGGTGGCCCTTCTCACAGACGGACGGTTCAGCGGCGCGACGCGTGGTCTGATGGTGGGGCATGTGGCGCCGGAAGCGGCATCGGGTGGGCCGATTGCGGCCCTGGCGGACGGCGACACGGTAGTCTTCGATATCAACGCTCGCCGTCTCGATGTTGAGCTTAGCGCCGAGGAAATCGGCCGGCGCTTGGCAACCTGGCGCGAGCCGGAACCGCGATACAAGGCCGGCGTCTTCGCCAAATATGCGAGGCTTGTCTCCTCGGCTTCAGAAGGGGCAGTCACGGGATTCAATCATTGAGCGGTTGGATGATTGATCGATCGAGCGATTAAGACCAGGACCCTCGCCAAGTGCGAAAAGTCATCCAGCTCACCGCAAAGGTACCAAGACACCAAATCGGTAAACGCCATGCAAGAAACCGGCAGCCCGCCGCCTCGATGTGAGATGTCATCAGGAGTATAAGAGGGAAGCGGTGCCGCCTGGTCTCCGGGGAACAGGGTCCTGAATCAGTAAATGTGACCGGGTCCCAGTGCGCGGTCGTCGCACGAAACGATGTGTTGAAGAAGGGAGAGCAAAGTGGAGGACCCGGACGCTCATCTGCCTTTGATCGTTGCAGACCTGCTGCTTATCCATCCGCCTGCATTCTTTGACTTTCGCGAACGTCGGGACATTTACTTTCCTTATCTGAGCACCTCCGGAGACGTCCCCATCACACCCCTATACGAATACTTTCCGTTGGGGTTCAAATCACTGCAGCGGATCCTTTCGGACCAAGGCCATGATGTGAGGATCATCAATCTCGCTTCGGTTTTGCTGAAGTATCCTAAAATTGATGTCTCCTCGCTGTTCCGGTCAATAAAGGTTCGGCTTTTTGGCATCGACTTGCATTGGATGGTCCATGTGCAGGGTGCTCTTGCCGTCGCTGCGCTTCTCAAACGCCTCCATCCCGAGACACCTGTGATTTTCGGCGGTATTTCCTCAACCTACTACGCTGAGCAGCTCATTCGATATCCCTGTATCGATATGGTCATGCGGGGTTATGACACGCACGCGCCCATGGTCCAGTTGCTCAGAGCGGCCGGCGATGAGCGGCGGTATCATGGGGTGGAGAACCTGTTGTGGAAGGCGAGCGATGGGACAATTATCGACAATGGCTTCGCTTATAAGCCGCAGAATTTCTCCTGCGGGGTCGACTGGTCCTCGCTCCCGAGCCAATCCGACTGCAAAGGCCTGCCTATCCTCGAGGTGCTCTCGACCCAGAACGCGGGTTGCGTTTACAACTGTGGGTGGTGCGGAGGGTCGCGGGAGGCATTTCGGAGGATCAATAACGTCAAGCACAGCTTGAGTCGCAAGCCGCTGGAGGAGGTGGAGCTGGAATTCAGCACGATGGCAAGAATCTCGAACCAGGAGCGTCATCACTTCTATGCTGTCGGGTCTTACACCGAGACCAGGGAGCGGCTCAATTTCTTTCTGGACCAAGTGGCGCATTCCAATTTCAAGTTCATTAGTTATGAGCAGTTTCGTCTAACGGACGAGGAAACGCTGCGAAAATGGCTGCGGCCAACAAGTACACTAGCATTACCCTGTCACCGGAGAGCCACGACATTCGGATCTCAAAGCTGGCCGGGCGAGGTACCTACTCCATGGAGGAAATGGAGGGGTGGATCGAGCGAGCGCTCGACCTGGGCATTTACGAGGTTGACGTCTGGTTCTTCGTCGGCATGCCTGAGCAGGATGAGCGATCGGTGATGGAAACGGTGGAGTATTGCGGCAGACTTCTGACACTGTTCAAAGGCCGTAACGTTATTCCGCTCCTCTGTCCCATGATTCCGTTCCTTGATCCGGGTTGCAATTTCTTTGAAGAACCGGAGCGGTTCGGATATCGCGTGTTCTACCGCACGGTTGAGGAACACCAGCGTGGCATGGAGCGCGCCTCCCTGGTCCACAGAATCAACTACGAAACGGCCTGGCTGAGCCGGGCTGATCTGGTCAGGGTTGGGTACAGTGCCCTACGTCGCTTGACGGAGCTGAAAGTTGAAGCGCGGCTCTATCCGCGAGGTGTGGGTGCCAGGGTATGCCAAAAAATTGATGAGGCCCTCGAGTTCATTCGCGTGGTACACGAGATTGATTGTATGCTGGAGCCTGCTGAAAGACAGCGCGAAATGGATAAGATCGGTGATGAGATCCTGCGCTTGAATCGACAGGTTTTCTGTTCGGGTGTTGGCAACCAGGCCTTTCCGGTTCTGCGGGAGATCGGGGGGCGTTGGTTCGATGAAATGCTGTGGGAGTCCGAGACCCTGGAGCGCTAGTGGAAGCTCAGGAAGCCGCTGCTCGTCCGATCTGTTCCTGGCCTGAACAGCCCATGGGTCGGGGCTCGGCAAGCGATTTCCGCACATGCGCTAGGCCGTGGTTGTTGGACGGGTCCGGGAGGAACGACAGGCATGTTTGACAACCTGCGGGGCGATTTTGTGGCGCTAAGGGACGCAAATATCCAGCCCGGCTGGTGGCAACGACATCGCTGGAGTCGGAATCTCCGCGCCCTCTCTCAGTTTACCTTTCCAGCCGTTGTGGTCTACCGTTTTGGTCACTGGGTGGAAGGCCTCTCGTTTCCGGTTGTGAGCCAAGTTCTCTGGATTGTTGCTGCCATTCTTCGACGTTTCGTCGCTGTGTGGACAGGTATCTACATTATGCCCAGAGCCGAAATCGGCCCCGGTCTCATTATCCATACTTGGGTAGGCGGCGTGGGCGTCGGCGCGGTCAAGATTGGAGCGAATTGCACCCTGAACGGCGGCGTCCAGATTATGAACGGAGTGCTCGAGATTGGCGACAATGTGTATTTCGGCGCGGGCGTGGTTGTCGCCGATGACGTGCGGATTGGAAATGATGTTGTGATTATGCCTAACAGCCTCGTCCTTACCGATGTCGCTGACAACACCACTACCGTTGGAGTTCCGGCGCGGATCAAACTGTGCGGCGGGCGCCCCAAGATGTTTCGGTCCGCGCTCTCAAAAGAGCGTCGCGGCCCAGTAGCGTTTCGGTCTGCGACATTCAGCGACACCGGCGCAGCGGAGTCCCCGGGTAGCTCTCCCCGCCCACAAACAGGTCCCAAAGTAGGATAGTGCGACACCCAGCCGCCCGCCCAGATGATGAACCATCTGGTGTCACCTGTGAGAGCCTGCGGCGACGGAAGGGACAACGCGGTACACGGGCCAACCGTGATGGCTGCGCCTTATCGAGGCTTTCTCCAAAGTACATTCGATGACCGAATGTTCCTTGCTGCGAGGCTTGCCTTTATGACAGAATGACATAGCTTCGCTGCCGGTTGCTGAAGCGACGGAGGGTTCAGCGCTTTTTGGCACAGGCGGAAACGAGGCATGAGCGAGAGTGCATCCGGATCTCAAGACCGCCATCGAGCTCCAGCAGGTTGACCAGAGAGTTGCGGAACTGACTTCCCAGATCGAGGCTCTGCCTTCCCAGATTCAGAATCTCCAGGCCCAACTCCACGATTTCATCCACGCTCACGAAGAGAGAAAACACCGCCTCGGCGCTAACCAGAAGGAACGACGCGACCTGGACGCCGAAATCCAGTCAATCCAAACCAAGATCTCCAGGCACAAGGACCAGCTCTACCAGGTGAAAACCAACGAGCAGTTCAAAGCCATGAAACACGAGATTGGGGTGGAAGAGGAGAACATTCGCAAGATCGAGGACCAGATCCTGGAAAAGATGATGGAGGCGGAACAACTCGAGAAGCTGGTGAAAGACGCCGCCTCGCGTCTCGACGGTGAGAAGGCGCGGGTGGCAGCCGCGATCCAGCAACTAGAGTCCGAGCGCCAGGCCGACATCGAGGAGCAGGATGAGCTACAGACTCGGCGAGAGGAACTGTCACACGCCTTAAGTGACGCGGTGCGCGAACTCTACGAGCGGGTGAGGGGCGCGCGCCGCGGTGTGGCGGTGGCGGAGGTGCGCGATGGCTGTTGCACCGCATGCAATGTGCGACTCCG
>DATJKY010000183.1:0-2770 GCA_035490955.1 Terriglobia bacterium
TCGAATAGCCGATGGAACGCACATTTTCAGCAGACGCCCGCGCCGTAGTTCCTGCTACGCAGGGCTTCACTACCGCGGGTCCCAACGCGGGGATCATCAGTATGCCCAATACCAGCCACTTGTCACCTAGAGCGTGGCGAGCCGCCTGCATCCACGGCGCCGCGAGTGAACCCAAGAGAAAATAGCCGAGCGTCATCACCAGGTAGGCGAACAGCAGGGCCTTGCGAAAGCCGAAGCGATCGGCCAGCGCTCCGCCTAATACCGGCAGAAGCCACACCACGAATCCAAAGATACCGATCATCCAGCCCGTGAGTTCTTTGGAAAAATGGAGCTGTTCGCTCAGGTAGATGGCGAGGACCGCGCTCGCCCCGTAGTAGGCCAAGCGCTCGAACAGCTCCGTAGTGTTGGCTACCCAGAAGGCCGGCTCAAACCCTGCGCGGACTTCCTGTAGCCGCTGGCTGAAGCTCATGTTCAGTAATCTGGTAGTCAGTTGTCAGTGGTCAGAACTGACGCGTTGAGCTGCCTTGCGATTTCTCCGCCACCCCGGATTCGGATCAGTTTCCGTCGAGACTTCTCGCCTGTAACAATCTCGATGCTCGCCCGCGGCAGGCGCAGCAAGCGAGCGAAGAAGTTAACGCAGGCTGCGTTGGCTTGGCCCTCCGTCGGCGCAGCATGGAGTTCCAGGTTCAATTCGCCGGCCGAGTCCAGACGCAATCGCTCGCGTGATGAGCGCGGCTTGACTCGCAACCAGAACGTCACTGCATTGCCTTCGATCTTGAGATTCATCCGTCTGATCCACAGATTACGCAGATTACACAGATCGAAGGGGCAGCCATATAGGGGTCAGCCCCCGTCGAGCGCCCGGCCGGGCCGTTACCGTTCCAGCCAGTTCTCCGCGAAGCGGGTGGCTCGAATCCATGAAATCTGCGTAATCTGTGGACTAAGTCCTCTCTCCGAAGATGGCGGTGCCCACTCGAACGATGGTGGCTCCTTCCTCAATGGCCACTTCGAAGTCGTGGCTCATTCCCATGGACAGTTCTTGCATGGCAACGTTGGGCAAGCCCGCGGATTCAATAGTGCTAGCCAGTTCACGCAGGCGGCGGAAAAAGGGGCGCACCTGCTCGGTATCCTCAAAGTATGGTGGGAGTACCATCAGGCCCCGTAACTTCAGAGTGCTCAGCATGCTCACTTGCTCAGCTAGCTGCAAGACCTCGGATTCCTGGACGCCAGACTTGGTGGGCTCATCACCCAATCGAACTTGGATCAGGACGGGCAACCGATCCTCGCGACATAGAGGGGCCTGATGGAGCTTTTGAGCCACCCGAACGGAATCGACCGAATGCACCCAGTGGAAGAGTTCTCGCGCGCTATTGGCCTTGTTGGTCTGCAAGTGCCCGACCAGATGCCAGATCGCGGCGAGGTCAGCCAGCGCGGCGCGCTTGTTCTGTGCCTCCTGCACGCGGTTTTCGCCAAAGTCGCGCACGCCCGCATCGAAGGCACGACGAATCAACAGGGGAGAAACAGTCTTGGACACCGCAACCAATTTGATACTCTCCGGCCTGCGTCCGGCGCGGCGACAAGCTGCGGCAATGCGTTCTCGAACCCAGGCGATGTTATCCTCCAGTTCCATGTTTGCCGTTGCCCGGTCGTTAGTGGTCCGTCGCCCGGTGGGTGCGCCAGCCAGATCGGTGCTCACCCTCTTAGGATGGCGAGACATTCTACCATTCATCCTGTTCCAGCATTCTTGGTTGTAGTACGGCCCCTCCAAATGGTAACTTGTCAGTGCCCTTTTCCGCCTAACAGGCTGATGAAAAGGCTTCGACCCTGTCATCCCGAGCGTAGCGAGGGATCCGCTTTTGACGGTGCAGAACAGAAGAAGCAGATTGCTCGCTGCGCTCGGAATAACAGGAGACCCTTGTAATGCTCGGAACGAGAGGCCACCCTTTTTCATCAGCTTGATGCGGATGATCCCTGGTGCAGCACCGGCCTAAGGACAACCGACGAGTGAAATCTCAAGGCCTTTTCATCACCCTGGAAGGAATTGACGGCGTTGGCAAAAGCACTCAGCTTCGTCTCCTCGCGAGCACTTTGCGGGAGCGCGGCTGCCGCGTTTGTGTGTCGCGCGAACCCGGTGGGACGCATATCGGCGAGCAGATCCGCAGGGTCCTCTTAGCCTCGCGCAACACGCAACTGGCGGCACTCTCTGAGCTGGCGCTGATGTACGCTGCGCGTGCCCAGCACCTGCATGAGGTGGTCCGACCGGCTCTGGCCCGAGGGGAAATAGTCCTGAGCGATCGCTTCAACGATGCAAGTTTCGCGTATCAGGGTTACGGCCGCCGGCTGGGCGCTGCGGCCGTACGCGCTCTCGACCAGATCATTTGTGGCGACACTCAGCCAGATCTTACTTTACTTCTTGACATGACTCCCCACGTCGCCCTCCAGCGTGCCACCACTCGCGAGAATCAGATCAAGTCCAGGTACAGACGTTTTGAGGGTGCTGGCCTCAACTTTCAAGAGCGGGTCAGGGAGGGGTACCTCGCGATTGCCAGGCGCAACCCTAAGCGAGTCATGGTGGTGAACGCCGACCGCTCGATCGAGGAAGTGCAGGACGAAATACGAAGGATTGTCGACAGATTTCTACGCCGCCGACGCGGCGCCAGAAAAGGCGAATGGCACCCGGCAAAAGGGCCAATGTGAACAGCGCGGTTCACTGAGCCGCTTCCGGCACAGCCCGGCCTTCATCATTCAGAACTTATCATTCATAATACTC
>DATJKY010000184.1:0-2516 GCA_035490955.1 Terriglobia bacterium
CCCCCTTTCCCCTGTCTACCGTCTACTGTCTGCTTCTTTCTAAGGCTTTCACCGCAGCGTCGACGCTATCAAACGACTCAAATATAGTAACCAATCTCGTGATACTGAGCTGCTCCTGGAGTCGATCGTTGATGTTGGCTAGGACTATATGGACGCCTTGGTTTGCCGCGATGGTGAAGCCAGCCACCAGCGTTCCCAAGCCGGAGCTGTCAATGTAGTCGACGTTTGCCATGTCCAAAACCAGCCGGGGCTTGTCCGACAACGCGGTCTTGAGCTTATTCCGGAGTTGAATGCTCTCTTGGCCCAAAGTAATGCGGCCGGAGAGCTGAAGTACAGTGACTGGGCCTACCTTCTTCTCCGCGATTTGAAGCGCCATGAGACGGCCTCCTTGTTGATTGGCGATTGCGGATCGAAATCGAGAATCAACAATCGAACATTCGGCCTTGAAGTCACCAACCGGCGTTCACTCGAACTCAGAACAGGACATGAAGTAACCGCAACAGGGGCAGACCATTTTGCACCGCCACGAGACGAGCCGCTTCGAACAGACCGGACAGAACTGAGCCGGGAACTCGCTCGCCGCAGCCGACGGGACCGAAGCGAGAGCCGGGGCATCAGTAGTTCGTGGTGTGTTGTCCCTGTCTAACCCGGTCTTTAATTTCCTCACCCGTGCCTCTCGCGGCTCCGCCGCCTGCTCTCCAGAAAGTTCACGCAAGTTGTTGATTCTTCGTGAGGCCACGTGAAACTTTCTGGTCACAACTGGATCGGCCTACAGGCCGACAGGGACTGTGCGGAAAAGCCTGCGGCTTTCCGGCACGCGGCTCAGCCTAAGATTTTATTGTTGAGTCTGCCTGCGGAATGGCCAAGCCCTTCCGCACAGCAGGCGGCAGAGCCGCGATTTTTTCACGCCTATCGTCCACTCTCATCCAAGAACGCGGCAAGGCTTTGGTAAGCGCGGTTCAAGGTGGCTTCGTCCGGCAAGAAGACGATGCGAAAATGGCGGGTTCCCGGCGCCTGCCCAAAGCCGCTGCCATGCACCACCAGAACCTGCTTTTCCATGAGGAGCCGACGGACGAAGCCCTCGTCGCTTTCTTCGATGTGCAGCCGCGGAAAGGCGTAAAAGGCGCCCCGCGGCGCGACGCAGCTTAGCCGCGGCGTCGAGTTGCAAAATGCCATTGTAACGTCGCGGCGGGATCGAAGTTTGGCGATGACTTCCGCCAGGTGAACCTGCGGTCCTTCGAGGGCGGGGCGCACCGCGTACTGCTCCGGGCAATTGGCGCTCAGCCGGGCGCGGAGCAACTTGTGGATCCCCTCGACGTAGGAGCCCACAACCCTGTCCGGTCCGCTTACTACCACCCATCCCACGCGCCAACCGGGGACCAGGTACGCCTTGGAGAGCCCGTTGAATGTGACCACCGGAACATCAGGAGCCAGCGCGGCGAGCGGAATGTGGGGGTCGCCGTCCAGCACCAATTTGTCGTAAATCTCGTCGGCAAACACCACCAGATTGTGCCGGCGCGCCAGGTCGAGGATGGCCTCCAAGCTGCGCCGCGAATAAACCGCGCCGGTGGGATTGTTGGGATTGATGACCACGACTCCCCGAGTCTGTGGCGTGATTTTCCGCCCCATTTCCTGAACATCGGGCTGCCAATCGTTCTCCTCATCAAGGGAGTAAGTTCTCAACTCCGCGCCCAGTTTAGCCAGGATTGCCGAGTAGAGCGGGTATTCGGGACGTGGCGTGAGCACGTTTTCACCCGGATTGACGAGGGCAGTCAGGCACAAGTCTACCGCTTCGCTTACGCCCTGAGTGATAAAGACACTTTGGATATCACGGATGCCCTTCCGCTCCGCTTCGGCCCTGACTGCTTCGATGGCATCCTCAATGCCCAGCGACGGCGCGTACCCGTTGTGGCCATCATGCATGGCCTTCACCACCGCCTCGACCACATGGGAGGGGGTGCGGAAGTCGAACTTCAACGGGTCGCCGATGTTCAGGGGAAGGATCTTCTTTCCGTCCCGCGCCAGTTGCTCTGCCACCACGGCAATGTCGCGAATGGCGTACCGCACCTGTTCCAAGCGCAGGGCGGCGACAATCTCATGTTCTTGCTGAGTGGGCGCGCTGGACATAGGCCATTTCTAGCAGAAGCAAGGAGCAAGAAGCAAGGAACAAGAAGGAACGACGGTAGACGGTATACGGGTAGGCAGACCGTAAACGGCATAGGGGCAAAACCCCGGGGTTTCGCTTTGGGAGAATTGTCAATCGCCTTCGGTGGGCCATAAGGGCTCCGTCAAAGTCTCAGAAATATAACACCGTAAAGGGCCATTCATTTTGAACTGGCAATTTCCTCTCGGGTTTGATAGCCTTCCGGCGTGGACCAGGCAGCCGATCGCAGTGCCGAGGCTGTCCCGCTCGACGGGATCATCGTCCGTCCCGTACGCCACGAGGAACGAGCGCGATGGCGACAACTGATGCAGACCCATCATTACCTGGGCCTGAGGTCAATTGTCGGACAATC
>DATJKY010000185.1:0-7727 GCA_035490955.1 Terriglobia bacterium
GTGTACTAGCCTATAGAATTGCATGACAACTCATCATCCGCAAAACTCAGAATTCAGAATTTCTTGCCGGCAATTGAAACCCGCTGTTCAGGGGCATGTGATCCGAGATCCTTTGGGTGTCCCGCTGGCGGACCCAGTGTGTGCCAAGACGAACGGTCCTCGAGAAGAACAGGTAATCAATGGTTCGGTCCGGACCCCTAACCTCGGGATCGTTCGGCAAGTGAGTGAACCACTGTTGGTAGTCAGGACCGGAAACCTCCGCCAGGCTGGGCACGGCCTGATAGCTCTCAAACAAAGGGGCAATCTCGGTTCGGGGGTTGAAATAGTATTGCTGGCGAGGCAGCAGCCGTCGATAGGCTTCGACGTTGGGCAGAAGATTGAAATCGCCGCCAATCACCCAAGGCTGCCCCGACTGCGTCAGGCTGCGCAAGAGTGAGTCGATTTCGCGCACTTGTTTTTCCATGGTGTTAGAGCCTTGGGCAAACGCGTCGAGGTGCGTATTCAGCACCACAAACTCGCCACCCTGCTCGAGGGGTAGCCGGGCCTCCAGCACCGCCCTTTTGAGGTTGAATTGTTGGGTTACGAAGTTTCCCGGAATTAACGAGAGTTGATGGCGCGTGGCGCCACTGATTCGGTATTTCGAAAGGGTCGCGAGCGTCAACCCCACCGCCCCATGAATCCGCGGGTGAGGCACGTAGGCTGCCTTCCAATAAAAGGCGGAAACGTGGCACGCGTATTCAGAAGTCAACAGTCCGAGCAGGCGCTGCAACTGATCTTCATAATCGGTACGCGCCGCCCCGTTGTCAACTTCCTGCAGTAATACCAAGTCGGGGTTTTCGTCGTGAATCACCCGGGCGACTTCGCTCAAGGTGTGGGTAATGTCCTCGCGGGAGGGTCTTTCATCCGGCCCATTGCCATCGGGCACGTCAAAGAAAAAGACGTAGTTCTTGCCCGCCATAAATTGCACATTCCAGGTGAGCACTCTCAATGTTTGTCCCGGCTTGAGCAGTGGGGCCTCCAGGGCGCAAATGACGGGCTCCGCCTGGTGCGGGCGCGGATGGAAGGTGAGTATCCACACAAGGGAAACCAGAGCAACCAGTAGCAGCGCCAGTGTTCCGGCGGCCCACATCAACACTCTCCGGATCTTCAATGCTTACTCCAGGAGGATGAAAGGCGCTACAAACCAAAATCGAGCCACACCCGAATATCGCGGACATTGTTGTCTGTAAAACCGATGTCCAGCGTATCGCCCAGCGCGCGGAAGAAATGGTAGGAGTCGCTCGCGACGAGGTGTTGCTCCGGATCAAGACCCAGGGCGCGGGCGCGGGAGACGGTCTCGCCATCGGCTACCGCGCCGCTGGCCGGGCTGTTGCCGTCGCGCCCGTCCGTGCCCGCGCTGAGTACCACGCGCTTTGACCCTGCAATCTTCATCGCTGCGTAAAGGACAAACGCCTGGTTGCGTCCGCCCTTCCCATGGCCCCTCACCGGACAGATGCTCTCCCCCCCGGCGATCGTACACACCGCCTGCCCGGGGTGAGCCTGTGCCAGAGCATTCAGCCCAGCCAGGTTTGTCGAGGCTACCTGCTGGTAATCCGCATCCCACTCGCTGCTATCGATTTCGCAGATGAAGCCCAACTTCTCTGCCGCGGCTTTCGCAGCCGCGACCGCGTCCCGGTTGGAAAGCAAGCAGAAGTACTGGGAACCTGTCAACCTGGGGTCGTCTGCCTTGGGAGTTTCTTCCAGTGTGCGCTCTTCAAAGCGCTTTCGTATAACCGCCGGAAACCGGGAGGCCAAGCCATGCTCCTCAACAATCGAATAGCAGTCCTCGAGGGTCGACTCGTCCGGCCGGGTGGGACCGGACGCCACCACCGATGGCAGGTGCTCCGGAACGTCCGAGATGAAGATTGTCAGCCGTCGCGCCGGATAGGCGCGAGCGCCCAGCCGGCCCCCCTTGATGGCTGAGAGGTGCTTTCGCAGCGGGTTGATCTGCTCGATAGGCAGACCGCAGGTCACCAGCACCCGGTTGAACTCCAATAGGTCCTGCAGAGTAACCGCCGGATCGAGAGGCTTTTCGAAAAGCGCCGAGCCACCTCCTGAAACCAGGAAAATGACGGCATCGTCCTCTGTCAAACCCGAAACCAGCTCCAACGCGGCCTCGGCCCCTTCGAGGCTTCCAAGGTTGGGATAGGGATGACCACCGGTGAAGTAGCGGCAGCGGGCCACCCGGGTCGGGGGCTCCGAAGGCGAAACCACCACACCGGCTTCGATGGTCCCGCCCAGAATCTCAACCAGAACGTCGTCCGTGGTGGCTCTTTTAAGTTCGTCGGGAGTCGCCTCCACCGACCCACCCAGAATCTCAACCAGGACTGCTGCCATCCGGTTGGCCGCTTTTCCGAAGGCAACGATGCGCGGCGGCCGGGTGAGAGGAAACCTGACGTCCCCCACCACCAAGGCGGTTGATTCTTTTCTGAGCTTGGAGAGCATGGCCCGGCGGACGTCGATGGCGGTCATGGTTTCAAAAAAGATTTCTTGGGCAAGCTGCTTCCCAGTCGAGTACCTGGGCTTCTCCGCGGAGAACGACCGGCCACGCTTCTCCATAGCTTCCTCGTCTTTCTGTTTCCTTTGACACTCCCCGACTGTACAGGCTGCGGAAGAAGCTGTTCAGGGCCTCGGAAGGGCCGCGCCCCCTTGCGGAGCGCCAGCACTGAGCCGACGAAAGCGCGAGGGGGCGATCATATTTCTGTTAACGACTGCTCATTGCCGGGAATCTGCGTCCGAAAGTTCGCCGGCCAACAACATCATTCCCAGACCACTGGCGCCCCGTAGCGGGCGAAAATGGCGTCCTTGGTCGCGAGCGTCAGCCCTTCGGCAAGCGCCTGCGCCACCAGGATACGGTCGAAGGGATCCTTGTGGAACTCAGGCAAGCCCGCCAGCGCGCGGATATGAACGGTGCGGATGGTGAGCGTCGGAATACGAGTCCGCTCCACGTATTTCTCCCACCAGAGAAGGGGATCGGCTACTAGCGCGCCGCGCCTGCGCGACTTGAGGACCAGTTCCCACAGATTGGCGACGCTCGCTGTGAACGGCGACCCGGCGAGCGCGGCGCGTGCTTCGGCGCCGAGCATTTCGGGGTCTGACAGCGCCCAGACCAGCGTATGGGTATCGAGAAGAACCTTCACCGGCCTTCCATCCAGTCTTCGGCTTCGGCGTCGCTCATGGGCCGCCACCAGTCATCTCCGGCCGCGACGAGCGGGGCGTCGCGGGCGATTCCAAACGGAAACCCTGCCTTCTGGCGGGCGGGAACCAGTTCGGCCACGGGCTCCCCATCGCGGGCGATGACCACTGTCTCGCCTTCCTCGACCAGTTGCAGGAGCCGCGAAAGCTGGGACTTGGCCTGATGTACGTTGACCTTCATGCCCAAAGGTTAGTTCAGTTGCTTAGCTAAGTCAAGGGCCATCAGGGACGGCAAGGGACCGCAATGGCCCAATCACTCAATTGCCTGAATAGCCTGGGAGGGCCATCACGATCCCGTTGAGCAAAACCGTGGCTACCAATCACGTGGTCAGACCCTGACCGTGGGTACCCGTTCCCATTCGTCAATCGACAATCGTAAATCAGCAATCATTCGTGCCTCAGCGCCACCATCGGATCGACTTTCGTAGCCCGATGGGCGGGAAGGAAACTAGCCAGGAGCGCGACCGTCACCAGGAGCAGTGATACAGCAATGAACGTTTCAGGATCACCCGGCCTGATGCCGAACAGGAGGCTTCGCAGCAGCCGGCTGAGCCCGAATGCGGCCACGAGGCCAGTCGTTATCCCAATCAGTGTGAGCTGCAAACCCTGCTGGACGATTGCTACCAGGACGTCTCGACGCGTTGCGCCCAGCGCCATACAGATCCCGATTTCGCGCGTGCGCTGGGCGGCGGCGAACGAGACGACGCCATAAACGCCTACCGTCGCAAGCGTCAGACCCAGAAGTCCCATAACTCCGGCGAGAGAGGCTGCCAGACGGAAGATGAACAAGCCTCCCAGTCCATGAATCCCCTGCTGCATGGTGCCGACATTCAAGACGGGCAGATCGGGAGCGAGCTTTCCGATCTCCGCGAGCACCCCCGTGATCAGCGATTCGGGAGGGACTGATGTTCGAACCTGCAGCGAAAGAGAGGAACGAAAGTTCTGGGCCAGCGGAACATAGAAATAAGGCTGATAGTCCTGGGAAAGCATCCACATTGTCTGCCCGTCCCGGGCCACGCCTACGACCTCGACGAAAGGTCCGGCGGCACTTTTAAAGCTGAAGCGTTTGCCGGTGGGATCTTCATTGGGCCAGAACCTCTTCGCCATCGTCTGATTCACGATCGCCACCGGCGGCGCTGTTTCGTTGTCAGAGTCCTTAAACGAGCGGCCCTCCACAAGAGGCACTCGCATGGTTTCAAAGTAAGCCGGATCGATGCCGTCGAAGGAAAACTCGGGCGGCTGCTCGCTAGGAGTCAGAGGATGATTTTCGATATAGATTGGCCCGTCAGGGCTGGGCATTCCCAGAGGCACAGAGAATGCGAGACTGACTGATTGGACGCCGGGCATGGCGCGGACCCGATCCTTAAGCTCCCGATAGAACGCCTTCGCGCGTGTCTCGTCATAACCGATTTGGTGCACATCCAGCATGGCGTTCACCACATGATCGGGATCGAAGCCCAGGTCCATATGCTCGGCATGCCTGAGGCTACGGACGAAAAGGCCGGCGACGATCAACAACATCAGCGAGCCCGCCACCTGCGCCACAAGCAAAACGCTGCGGACGGCGTGACGGCCAACGCCGGCAGAATCGCTGCGCCCGCCTTCGTGCAGCACGGTATTCACATCCGCTCGACCGGCACGCAAGGCGGGCCAGATACCCACTAAAATCCCCGAAAAAACCACTGCTCCCAAGGTGTATGCGAACACTTTCCAATCAAAACTGGAGTCCAGCCTGTAGGCGAGGTTTGACGTGGTTGTGGTTACCGAACGAAGCATCGAACCGCTCGCGCTGATCGCCCATTCTCCGAAAATCACGCCCCCAATGCCAGCCAGCAACGCCAGCACGATACCCTCGGTGAGCATCTGGCGAATGAGCCGACTGCGGCCCGCGCCCAAGGCCGCCCGAATAGCCATCTCGCGGCGGCGTGCCGTGGCCCGCACCAGCAGAAGATTCGCTACGTTCAGGCAAGCAAGCAGCAACACAAGGGCCGGCAGGGCCAGGAACAGACTGGCGATGACGGGCACGAAGTCCGTGACGAAAGGCGCCGGTCTGGCCCGTCTCTCCGGGATGACACGAATAGTAGCGCCTTTGTCCGTTGCGGGATATTGAGCGGCCAAACGCCCCGCAATGACGTCCACCGCGCTCTGCGCCTGAGCCACGCTGGCGCCGGGCTTCAGCCTTCCGAGCACGAACAATCCTCGGTCGCGGCGCTCGGTCCAGAACCCGGTCGTGTCCTGGACCAGCGGTACCGCATTCAACGAGAGATAGCCATCCATATCAAAAGCAAAGAACGTGCCGCGGAACTCCTTTGGCGTCACGCCAATAATCGTAGCCGGCTGTCCATTAACAAGAACCCGCTTGCCAACCACGGAGGGATCTCGACCGAATCTCTTTTGCCAAAAGGAGTAACCGAGCACCACCAAGAGCTCCTCGCCCGGCCTTTCGCCCTCGCCAGCGAGCAGTAGCCGGCCGAGCAGCGGCTTCACCCCAAGAGCCGAGAAATAGGTGCCGGTCACCGCGCTGTAGGCAAACTCACTCGGTTCGCCGGCGGCACTGAGCCCCGCGGCGCCGACCGCGTAAGCAAAGAGATCGGAAAACGTATCGGCCTGCTTCTGGCAATCCAGAAAATCAAGATAAGAAAACTTCGAGTCTTTCGTTTCCTTCGGTTGAAAAGCCAGCACCGTGATTTGCTCCGGCGCCGGCACAGGTAGGGGACGGAGTAGCCACCCATTTAACACGCTGAAGATGGCTGTATTGGCGCCAATGCCCAACGCCAGGGTGATGGCTATCGTTGCAGTGAGCACCCAAGACTTCCCGAGCATGCGAAGGCCGAAGCGAATGTCGTGAATCATCCAAGAAGTTCTCGGTTTTCAGTTCTCAGTAATCACTTATATCTCTACATCAGTCGCGCTCTCAAGCGCTTCAGTGATTCAGTGCCTCAGTTTGTCAGCACCTCAGTCTGTCAGATCTTCAGTCCTTCAGTTTTCTCGTTCCCAGGTAAGCAAGCGACTGAGAAACTGACGCACTGACAAACTGACGTACTGAACCAGTTTGTCAGTACCTCAGTGCCTCAGTGTGTCAGTAGCTCAGCGCCTCAGTCCTTCAGCGCAGGTTCATCACCAGCAGCTTCCGCTCGGTCATCTCTTCGATGGCGTAACGCACTCCTTCGCGGCCCAAGCCGGAATCCTTCACTCCGCCGTAAGGCATGTGGTCAATGCGGAAGGTGGGCACGTCGCCCGCTACCACACCACCGACCTCGAGCGCTTCATAAGCCTCGAACAGGAGCTTCGCGTCGCGAGTGAAGATTCCTGCTTGCAGGCCATAATCCGAGTCGTTCACTTGTTTTACGGCAACGGCGAAGTCGTGGTAAGGCTCAACCGTCACCACCGGGGCGAAGGCTTCCAGGCAATTGACGCGCATCTGCGGGCGAGTGGCGGTGAGCACGGTGGCTTCCATGAGCGACCCCTGACGCCTGCCGCCACACAGCACTCTAGCTCCAGCGTCAGCCGCCTCGTCCACCCACTCGGCCGCACGCCGCGCGTCGCCCTCACTGATCATTGGACCAACATCGGTGGCTTCGTCCAGCGGGTCACCCACTTTTAGGTCCTGTACTCGAGGCACAAACAGGGAGAGGAACTTTTCGTAAACGCTCGCGTGAACCAGGATTCGCTGCACCGAAATGCAGCTTTGACCGGCGTAGGAAAAACCGCCGGTAACGCAACGCTCCGCCGCGTAGTTGAGATCAGCATCGTCGTGGATGATGACGCCGGCATTACCGCCCAGTTCCAGGGTGACGCGCTTCTTGCCTGCCTTCCTCTTCAGCTCCCAACCCACGGCTGCGCTTCCCGTAAAGGTCAGCTTCTTCAGGCGGTCGTCGGTGACCAGAGGCTCCGCCTCGCTTCCCCTGAGGGGCAACACGTTCAGCGCCCCAGCCGGCCAGCCCGCGTCTTGCACCAGCCGCGCGAGCAGCAGGGAGCTCAAGGGAGTTTGCTGCGCGGGCTTGTGTACGACCGTACAGCCGGCAGCAATCGCCGGGGCGATCTTGTGCGCCACCAGGTTGAGGGGAAAATTAAACGGCGTAATGGCCAGGATCGGCCCCAGCGGGAACCTTCGCACCATCGCCCAGCGCCCGGCGGCGATTGCCTGAAGATCGAGCGGCAGCCACTCGCCGTAAATGCGCGTGCTCTCTTCCGCGGCAAGAGTGAAGGTGAAGATGGCGCGGTCCACCTCCGCACGGGCCGTCTTGAGGGGCTTCCCGGCCTCGAGCGCGATGGTGCGCGCGAATTCCTCGTGCCGGTCGGTAATGCCCTGCGCCACGGCGCGTAGCACACGCTGCCGTTCGTAGGCCGCGAGCTTGCGTGTAGTCTCAAAGGCGCGCACGGATGCCTGCACTGCCGCTTCAACATGCGCGGCGCTGGCGCGACAGGTTGTGCCGACCACGCTCTGATCGTACGGCGATCGGACCTCGAGCGGGTCGCCCTCCGACAACCAC
>DATJKY010000186.1:0-8364 GCA_035490955.1 Terriglobia bacterium
AGAGACGTTTGGCGATTCCGATTGACTTCCACTGGCACCTGGTAGTTGGCGCCGCCCACGCGGCGACTCTTCACTTCCAGGGCCGGCTTGACGTTTTCCAAAGCTTTCTTGAACACCTTGATGGGATCGTCGTTGGTGCGCCGGCGGATCACCTCTAACGAATCGTAGACGATCCGTCGCGCCACCGACTTCTTGCCCTCGTACATCAAGCAATTGATCATCTTAAGCACGAGGGGATTGCCGAATATCGGATCCGGCCCCACTTCGCGGCGTTCGACTGTTCCTTTACGCGGCATATCAAAACCAGTTGCTAGTGGTCAGTGGCGAGTGGTTAGTCAAACCGCCTCCAACCTCGATTCCCTTATTTCGGTACCCTAAATATTCATCATCCACTCTGCCGGGATACGCAACCCTGCCTCATCCAGTTGCGGCATAGTATCCGGTCGCTAGCCGCTCGCCACTAGCCACTGCCTTTACGAGGCTTTAGGCCTCTTGGCACCATACTTGGACCTTCCTTGTCGGCGGTCGCCCACACCCGCCGAGTCCAGCGTGCCGCGGATTACGTGATAGCGGACGCCGGGAAGATCCTTCACGCGGCCGCCTCGGATCAGGACGATCGAGTGCTCTTGGAGGTTATGGCCCACGCCCGGAATGTAAGTAGTCACCTCCATACCGTTGGTCAGCCTGACCCGCGCCACTTTCCGGAGCGCCGAATTCGGTTTCTTGGGTGTCTGTGTGTAAACGCGGATACAGACGCCCCGTTTTTGCGGACAACTTTCGAGCGCAGGGCTCGAGGTCTTGTAGCGTGGCCACCGCCTTCCTAGACGAACGAGTTGACCAAAAGTCGGCACTTTTCCCTTCTTGACTCGCACTCGGACCTTCTTACAATGCGGCGAGCCAACCCTTTATAGGTTTTGACATCAAGCCAATCTGTATTACGTTAACAGAGCTTGGAAAAGCTGTCAAGCCGATCCCTACCTCATTTCCAAGATCTCCTTCTCTTTGACCTTTCCCTGCGCTTCTAGTTTCTCAATGAACTCGTCCGTCAGCTTCTGCACCTCTTCGAGGGCGCGCTTCTCGTCATCCTCAGACATCTTCTTGTCCTTTAGCAGCTTTTTGAAAGCCTCGTTCGCCTCGCGACGGATGTTGCGCACCGCCAGCCGATGATTCTCCAGCACCTTGTGCAGGTGTTTCACCAGTTCTTTCCGCCGCTCTTCTGTTAAAGGCGGGATGGGCACGCGCAGGATTTTTCCGTCGTTCATTGGGTTGAGTCCCAGGTCGGAGGAACGAATCGCCTTCTCGATCACCGCCACCAAGCTAGCGTCCCATGGTTGCACGGTTAGCAAGTGAGGTTCCGGCACGCCCAGCGTCGCTACCTGATTAAGCGGGGTTGGCGTCCCGTAGTAGTCTACGCTGAGGTGATCCAAGAGCGAGACCGACGCCCGGCCGGTCCGTACCGTAGCCAACTCCGCCTGAAAATCCACCAGGGCCTTACCCATTCGGCCCTTGGCTTGTGTCAGGGTTTCTTTCATAACTATCCATTTCGGCCGGTGTTATCGGGAAACCAGCGAGCCTACCTTTTCTCCCAGGATGACTCGTTTGAGGTTACCCAAGACACTCAAGTTGAAAACGATGATGGGCAGGCTGTGATCCATACATAGTGAGATAGCCGTCGTATCCATTACCCCAAGGCGGCGCGCCAGAACGTCCAGGTAAGTGATTTGCGAAAACAGCTTGGCGCCAACCACCTTCTTGGGATCGGCATCGTAGACTCCATCCACCTTGGTCGCCTTGAGGATCACTTCGCATTTCAGTTCCATGGCACGCAGCGCGGCAGCCGTATCCGTGGAAAAGTACGGATTACCCGTGCCGGCCGCCAGGATCACGACCCGGCCCTTTTCGAGGTGACGGATCGCGCGACGGCGAATGAAAGGCTCCGCGATCTCGCGTATCTCGATGGCCGTCACCACCCGGGTGTGGGAACCCGATCGCTCCAGGGCATCCTGCAGCGCCAGGGCGTTGATGACCGTCGCGAGCATGCCCATGTGGTCGCCCACGACACGATCGAAACCGGCGGCCGAAGCCACCACGCCGCGGATAAAGTTCCCCCCACCGATCACGATGGCCACTTCGACGCCCAGTTTGCCAATCTCGTGGACCTCGTCGGCGATGCGCGCCGTGACGCTGGGATCCACGCCGAAGCCCTGGTTCCCCAGAAGGGCTTCTCCGCTCAGCTTCAGCAGCACACGTTTGAAAACAGGCTCTGCCATATGAACAGGGAACAAGTTACAGGGTACAGGTTACAGGGGACGCCGTGCTGTTATCCTGCCTGTACCCTGTTCCCTGTAACGTCTATTGCGGCGCCGGCTTGGTCACACCTTCGCCCACTTTGAATCGCGCGAAGCGCCGGATAGTGATGTTCTCGCCAAACCTGGTGATCTTCGATGTTATTAAGTCACTCACCGTGCTGCCGCCGGCCTGGTCCTTGATGAAGTGCTGGTCGTAGAGACAATTGTCCTCAAAGAACTTGTCCATCTTGCCTTCCACGATCCGTTCGATCACCTTCTCGGGCTTCCCGCTGTCAGCAGCCTGGCTTCGCAGAATTTCTCTCTCGCCCTCGAGAACCTCCGATGCCACGTCCTCTCTCCGAATGAATCGGGGATTCGCAGCGCAAATCTGCATGGCAATGTCGTGCGCCAGTTCCTGAAACTCCTCCGTACGAGCTACAAAATCGCTCTCGCAGTTCACTTCCACCATAACCGCGATCTGCGCGCCGGGGTGGACGTAGGTACCAATCAAGCCCTGGCTGGTCGTGCGACCCTCCTTCTTCACAGCCGAAGCCTGACCGCGCTTGCGGAGGAGGACAACCGCCTGGTCGAAGTCTCCTCCCACCTCCTCCAACGCCTTCTTGCAATCCATCATAGGCGCGCCACTCATTTCGCGCAGCTTCTTGACGTCCTGCGGCGACACACCCATTCTTGATCAGCTCCTCCTGGACACGGAAAGGTAGACGGCAACTCTTGTACCGCTTACCTTTGTTCGGTGATCCGCTTCGAATTGCACTACTGGAAATCGGCTGCGGAAAGATCGTCCTGTTCAGTGCCGGCTCTAGCCCGGCCCTTGCCTGCGGCTACCCTTCGTTTACCTTTTGGTACGCGCACTCTGCCGTCAGCCACCTCTTCGGCGGCAGTCACCGCCATGGAAGCTTCGGTTTCCACGAACCGGTAATCTCCGGCCGGGTAGCCTTCTCCAACCTCACCCCCTGCGGCGCTGATCGCTGCCGCCTCCCGCTCTCGCTCCAACTCGACCGCCCTTTGCTCGGCAGCGATCTTTTCCGTCTCCAACTGCTTGTCAACGGCCGCCTGACGGCCCTCCATCGCGGCGTCTGCCAGCCGCGAGGTAAACAGCCGGATGGATCGCAACGCATCGTCGTTACCCGGAATGACGTAATCCACCAGGTCGGGATCGCAGTTGGTGTCCACCACTGCGATCACGGGTATACCCAACTTCCTGGCCTCCAACACGGCAATGGCCTCTTTGTTGGAGTCGACGACCACCATAAGATCGGGCAGACCGGGCATGTCCTTGATACCTGCCAGATTGTGCTCCAGGTGCTGACGCTCTCGTTCCAGCTTCAGAACCTCTTTCTTCGGCAACAGTTCGTAACGGCCGTCCTTACTCATTTCTTCAAGCTCGCGAAGGCGCTGAATAGACTTCTGGATGGTCGCGTGGTTGGTCAGCAGACCGCCGAGCCATCGATGATTCACATAGTACATTCCGCAGCGCGACGCTTCCTCGGCGATCGCGTCCTGCGCCTGCCGCTTCGTCCCCACGAAAAGGATGGTCTTCCCTTCCTGGGCCATGTCCGCAACGAACTTGGCCGCATCTTTGAAGAGCTTCAACGTCTTCTGCAGATCGATAATGTAAATCCCGTTGCGTTCCCCGTAAATGTATTCCTTCATCTTCGGGTTCCAGCGACGGGTCTGGTGGCCAAAGTGGACACCGGCCTCCAGAAACTCTTTCATCGTGATATTGGCCAAACATCCTCCTGATGTCAGGGGCTAAATCCCAGGTGTCGGACAACGAGGCTGGGGAGCCAGGCTCCCACCCTGACACTTGGAACCTGACACTCGAAACCTGCTCTTAGCGTTTCGAGAACTGGAACCGCTTACGGGCTCCCTTTTGCCCGTACTTCTTCCGTTCCTTGCCGCGAGAATCGCGCGTGAGATAACCTTCTCTTCGCAGGCGCACCCGCAGTTCGGGATCATACTCGAGCAGGGCGCGCGCGATCCCCAAGCGGGCCGCACCGGCTTGGCCCTGAACACCCCCACCACGAGCGAGGATCAACACGTCAAACTTTGCCGCCGTGTCCGTGGCCAACAGTGGCTGTCGAACCTCAGCCCGCAACGCCTCGGAGGGGAAATAGTTCTCGAAGGGCCTGCGGTTGACCACCAGCCTGCCGGAACCCAGCCGAAGGAAAACCCTTGCCACCGAAGTCTTGCGGCGTCCTGTCGCCAGATATTGAGTCGTCTCTGCCACGCCTGCTCCTTAAAATGATGAGTACATAGCCATGAATGATCTAGTTTATCATCCATCGCTCTGTATGCTGTCTTCGCTGATCTCGCGCAGCCGTGGTGACGATGAACTGCGGCACATGGGAGCCGCCTCATTGTTCATCATTCATCATTCCGCGCTCATCGTTAGAGGGACAGTGCTTCTGGTCTCTGCCCAGCGTGAGGGTGGGTGGGCCCGGCGTAGACCTTCAGCCGAGTCGACATGCGATCGCCCAAACGCGTCTTGGGAAGCATGCCAACGATCGCTTCGCGAACGAGTTTTTCCGGCTTTGCTGCCAGAAAGTCGCGTGCTGAGATCTCCTTCAAGCCGCCAGGATATCCGGTATGATAGCGATAGACCTTATCGTCCAACTTCCTTCCCGTCAGCCGAACCTTCTCGGCATTAACAATGATCAGCCCGTCGCGATGGTCCACATGAGGTGTAAAGTCTGGCCAGTCTTTTCCCGTCAAAACCCGGGCGGCGCGCACCGCTAGCTTTCCCAGGACAACACCCTCGGCATCCAGCACCTGCCAGCGAACCTTCCCACGCCGCACTTTCGCTAAATAAGTACCCACTCGTCTCCCCGTTCTGCCTCACCTACCGGAAACTTATATATATATCGGATAGACGTTCTCTTGTCAACGATTTCCTTAACTTTAGGTTAAGTTGGTAGTGGGTCGGTTTGTCCCCTTAGCGGCGAGTTTACCTCGCCACGTGGCGGCGCCTCTACATCAAACTGACCCACTACCCTTAAATTAAGTCAAGCCGCTGAAACTCAAGCGCACCCCCTTTCAAAGGCTCCCAAGCTCTCCTAAAGCAACACTACAGCTTGCTTCGCCTTTTTGCCCGGTGATAGGATGCGGCTCTCAACTCACCTGACGAGGTTGTTCGTATGGGCTACAAAGGCTTAAACCTGGACGGGAAAAGCGCTTTGGTGTTCGGCGGCACCAGCGGGCTAGGTAAGTCCATCGCCACCGGACTGGCCGAGGCGGGAGCCAACGTGGTTGCGGTGAGCCGGCGTGCCGATGAGGTTCGGAAGACGGCAGCGGAGCTGCGCGCTTTGGGCCGAAAAACGGTCGAGCTGACTGCCGACGTCACCCGGCGTGACGACATCCAGCATGTCATTGATCGCATGCTTGAGGAGATGGGACGCATCGACATCTTGGTGAATTCCGCCGGTACCACCAAGCGCGTGCCGTCGCTTGAGCTAGCCGACGAGGATTGGGATCGGATCCTGGACATCAACCTGAAGGGCACCTGGTATGCTTGCCAGATGGTAGGCAAGGTGATGAAGAAACAGATGTACGGCCGCATCATCAACATCGCTTCCATTGGCGCGTTCCTAAGCCTGCATGAGGCGACGGCTTATTGCGCCAGTAAGGGCGCAGTGGCCATGCTCACGCGCTGCTTGGGCGCGGAATGGGCCAAGTACAACATCACCGTCAACGCGCTCGCCCCCGGCGTGTTTGAGACGCCCCTCAACCGCAACCTGATCCACGAGCCGGGGCGCCAGGCCTCCATCCTGTCGCACACGCCGATGAAGCGCTTCGGCCACCTCGAGGAAATCAAAGGGGCTGCCATCTTTCTGGCGTCGGACAGCGCCGCCTTCGTGACGGCGGAGCTTATCTCCGTGGACGGCGGGTTCACGGCGCAAGGCATCGGTGCTCAGTGAAGCTTGTCTTGCGGCGATCACCCTCCGGATACGACGACGGTGGGTTGGGACGTCAGCGCACAGACTTCCTCGGTAGTGACCAGGCGGACGCCGGCAGCCACCATGTCCTCAATGGCCTTCCGGCCGCCTTGTTCAGTGATAGGTCTGACCGCATCAATCACGAGGTCTACGGGGATCTGGAGCCGGCGAAGGGAGAGCGCCGAGTCGCGCACGCAGTACTCGGTGGCCACGCCGAAAACCACGAAATGGCAACGTCCGAGGGCGGCCAGAACAGCGTCAAAGTTGACATTCGCGGTAACCGAATAGTTCTGCTTTTCGATCTCGATCACGAAGTGGGCGCCCGACCAATCCCGCGGAGGTGTGAACATGCCCGGGCGGTTGGGAATCACCGCACTGTCAGGAAACTGCGTCTCCGGGATGCGATGTTGCCCCGGGGTGCCAACCACGCAGTGTGGCGGCCACTGCACAAAGCTGGGGTCGTCGGGCTGGTGCGCGTCGGCAGAAGAGAGTACAGGGACACTGTTGCGCCGCGCGCAGGTCATTAACTTGCTAAGGTTGGGAATAATCTGCTCCGCGCCGGCCACGTAAAGGGCGCCGCTGGGCAGCATGAAGTCCACCTGTGTATCCACGTCGAGGAAGACCAGCGTCTCCGACATGTCCATGGCGTCAAGCACGCGCGCCGTCTCTGAGACTTCCGAAGGCAGGACGTAGCGCTCCCGGACTTCCTCGAGCAGTCGCTCCAAAGCCGGGCTGATGGAAACGGGATAGCGCGGCCCGTCGCGCAGTACCTTAAAGCGCTCAGGCAGGCGCTGCAAGTTGTCCGTGGCCCGGGCGCGGATCTCGTCGAGCGACGGACGTGGCCCAAGGCGACGCCCGCCTTGCATCACCAACTCGAGCAGGGGTACGCCGTCCGGGTAGCTCTCGTCGGCCTTAGCCACGACATCGTGGTGAAACCGGGGTAGCTCGGTGGGCGGGTTTTGGGGCTCCGGACGTGAGAAGCGAAACACCTGCTTGCGGCCCGGCCAGTGCGCTTTCCTTTCACTGAACTTGGTCTTGTATTCCACTCCACTGTCGTTTTCAATTTCCACCAGCTTGTAGACCACTCCCAACGCGGGCACGTCGCGGGAGGTGGTGAGTTCGGTGCCCACACCGAAGATGTCAATGGGAGCACCCTGTCGAACTAATTCCTCCACCTTGTATTCGTTCAAGTCGCCGCTGGCTAGAATCTTCACGTCGCGGAGCCCATACCGATCCAGAATTTCGCGCACGCGCCGGCTCTTCTCCAGCAGATCGCTCGAATCCAGCCGGACGCCACGAATCTTCCGACCCGGTTTGCACGCAAGCTGCGCGGCCGTCTCAGCGCCGGCCAGGGGATCGTACGTATCAATTAGCAGGATGGCATTGTCAGGGAAAGTCTCGAGCAGGGCCTCAAAACTCTCGCGTTCCGTCGAGAAAGCCTGGGTGAAGGAGTGTGCCGCTGTGCCAGCAAGAGGGACGCCGTACAGGTATCCTGCTAGCACGTTGGAGGTGCCGGCGCAACCGCCGACGTAAGCCGCTCGTCCCGCGCGCACGCCCGCCTGGGGGCCTTGCGCGCGGCGGGTTCCAAACTCCCAAACCTCATGTCGCCCCGCAGCATGCACCACGCGAGCCGCCTTGGAGGCCACCAGCGTCTCGTAATTGATGGCGGAAAGCAGATACGTCTCAACGATCTGGGCCTCAGTGATGGGCGCCGTCACCTGCAGTATCGGCTCGCCCCCGAAAACGAGCGTGCCCTCGGGAACCGCTCGTACTTCGCCGGTGAAACGCAGCTTCCCTAAGTAGTCGAAAAAAGCGTCTGAAACCGTGCGGAAGGCCGGATGAGCGCGAAGAAAGCGCACATCCTCTTCGTTAAAGCGGAGGTTCTCGAGATAACCCAGCGCCGAATCAAGCCCTGCCGCTAACAGGTAGGTACGCTCCGCCGGCAAGTGGCGAACGAAGAGTTCGAAGGTGGCGCGACAATCGACGCTGTGCTCAAAGTAGCCGGCGGCCATTGTCAGTTCGTAGAGGTCGGTCAGCAGCGCGCGATTCGTGTTGGCTTCCGGCAACTCCTGGCTCCTCGAACCGATGAAATTCAGTTCTACGGCTGCTCTCCTGCCTGG
>DATJKY010000187.1:0-8824 GCA_035490955.1 Terriglobia bacterium
CGATAACCCAAGCAACTTCCTAACCGTGAGCTGGTGACTAGGGGTGCACAGGTATCGCGTTTCTTGCAAGCCCGACCTACGTTAAAGTAATTCCGAACTCTGTTGCGCCGGCGCAGTCGTCGGTCGACTTCGCACTCGGAAACGATCCGCTGGTTCCGGTTCACCCTCCCCCTTTGAGAATCCACCCTGGGAATCGAGCCTCGGTGCAAGTGAGCGCGGCACTCGGTCAATTGCTCAGCAACGTCCCAGACGGCCGGCGCCTCCAAGTGGGTCGCGCTTGATCACAAGAGGTGTTGGAGATACGTTGTGTTAGATGACCGAAGATTAGCGAAATAAAGCAAATCAATGCCGAATGTTTGGGCTTTGTCACTCCTCTCTGGAAGCCGCCGCCTGCCGAGGCTCTGCTCGACGGTTCCCGGCTGAAACCCCTCGTGGCCAAGCCTGAGCCGGACGCGTGCATTCATGCTATTCTCAGCCTGCTAAGGTGTGGGAACTCGAAGAGCTGGCAACGAAATCGAAATAACGCCTCACACGTATATTCTTACGAAGCGAAGGTGACGAAGTTCGCGTTGCCGCTAGGAGGGATGCTCATGGGCCTTGGCATTCGCACTCAGGATCTCCGTAAGGTCTACACGTCACCGCCGCCGGCGGCAGCGGGAGCGGCGGCGGGCTTTATGTTCACCGCAGCAAAGGCCCGTGGGGGGCGTAACAGCAACAAAAAGAAGCCGGAAATCGTGGCCTTAGATGGGGTCTCACTGGACGTTCAACCGGGCCAGGTCTTCGGCCTGCTCGGACCGAACGGCGCCGGCAAGTCGACCACTGTGGGCGTGCTCACCACGCGCGTGCGGCCCACCAGTGGCCAAGCGTGGATAGGGAACTACGACGTCTGGAAAGACCCGGTGGCCGTAAAGCGCCTGATTGGGGTTGTACAACAGCGCCCCAATCTTGACTTCGCGCTGACGGCACGCGAAATTCTCCTCTTTCATGGCGCCTATTTTGGGCTCCCATCGCGCGAGCGCACCGGGCGGGCGCGTGAACTGCTCGAACAATTCAAGCTCACCGACCGCGCCGATCAGATGGTGCGGGGGTTCTCCGGCGGCATGATGCAGCGGCTCTCCATCGCCCGCGCCATGATGCACGATCCGCAAGTGCTCTTCCTCGACGAACCCAGCGCCGGGCTTGACCCACAGACCAAACTCCTGCTATGGGAGATCGTGCGCAATTACAACCGCGCCGGCAAAACTATCCTGCTGACGACACACAACATGGAAGAGGCCGACGCGCTGTGCCAGCGCCTCGCCATCATTGACCACGGTCATATCATTGCGCTGGGGACGCCCGCCGAACTTAAAGCCTCGCTGCCGGGCGGGTACCTTCTGCGTCTGCGTTTCAGCCGCACATCGCCCGACCTCGTCGGCCGGCTACAGGCGCTGCCGGGGGTTCGCGAGGTAAAGGCGGTGGACGGCCAGGCAGCCGACCTCTACGCCGACCGGGGCGGATCGCTCGTGGCTGAGATTGTGAATACAGCTTCGGCGGAGGGAGCCGAACTCCACGACGTGCACATCGCCGAGCCGAGCCTGGAAAACCTCTTCCTCCACCATACCGGAAGGAGCCTGCGCGAATGAGTTGGAAGACTTTTTCCTCTATGCTCGCACGTGACGCCCATGTGGCGCGTCGCAACTTCGTGCCGTTGCTGATGCAGACCCTGCTGCAGCCGCTGCTCTTCGTTTTCGTCTTCGGCAAAGTGATGACGGCGAGCGGGTTCATGCCTCAGGCTTACAAGAGCCTGTTGCTGCCCGGCATCATGGCCATCAGCATGGTGCTCGCCGGTATTCAAGCTGTGGCTATGCCGCTGATCGTGGAGTTCCAGTTCTCGCGGGAAATCGAGGATCGGCTGCTGGCTCCTATCGGCATCGGCTGGATCGAGGTGGAAAAAGTTGTCGCCGGCATGGCGCAGGCGCTCGTCGCCGGCCTGGTGGTGATTCCGGCGAGCTGGCTACTGCTAGGTCAGGGGGTAAACCTGAACTTTTCGCGCCCCCTGGCCTTCGCCGCTGTGGCTCTGACAGTGGCGCTGTTTGCTGCTTCCGGCGGGCTGACACTCGGCTGCAGCATCGGGCAGACGCAGGTCGGCCTCATGTTCTCGCTGGTCCTGGCACCTATGATCATGTTCGGGTGCGCTTACTACCCGTGGAGCGCACTGAAGTCGTTCCCGATTCTGCAAAAAGCCGTTCTGGTGAATCCTCTTGTCTACGCCTGTGAAGGCTTGCGCTCGACCCTTGTGCCCCAGTTCCCGCACCTCTCGACGATGATCGTCCTGCCGGTTCTGCTGCTCATCGACGCGGCAGTGCTCGCTGCCGGTCTTTCGCGTTTTCAACGGAAGGCGTTAAGTTGAGGCCAGTTGAGCATTACTCACCGAGGAGAGCCAGCGTGAGAATGCATGCCTTCTCGAGCTTCGTAATCATGCCTGCAGTTTCCATAGCAGATATACCTTTTGCGAAGAGGAAAGCAAGAGGCAAAGGTGGTATATTCGCGGCTAAGAGCACTACACGACCGCACTACGCGCTTTTCGGTGTGCTGCCGTGAGGTTGTCGTATTGAAGGGAGGTCATCATGACAAAACGAAAGGTCGGACTGTTGACGTTTTCGGACGGGCGAAGATTCGCCCACGAAATGCAGAAGGAGATGAACTGGGATTTTCAGAGCCGGTTTCGCGCCCGGCTGGAGGCGACGGGCGAATACGAAGTGGTGGCGGGTGAGGAGATCATCTGGCAGCCCGGGATCGCCAAGCGCGAAGGGCGGCGCCTGCAAGAGGCGGGCGTCGAAGCGACGATTCTGAATTACGCCGTATGGTGCTTTCCCCACCTCACGCTGATTGCCACCGAGTTCGCGCCCGGGCCTTATCTCATGTTCTCGAACATCAACCCGCGCTTCCCGGGAATGGTCGGGATGCTGGCAGCAGCGGGAGGGATGGACCAAGTCGGACGCTCTCATTTTCGCGTCCAGGGCGACATCGGTGACGACCGCGTTTTCGCCCAGGTCCAGAAATACCTGCGCTCGGCCGTGGCCGTAAGCCGGCTGAGGGGCGAATCCTTCGGACTCTACGGTGGCCGTCCCATGGGCATGTATACCGCCGTGGCCGACGCTGACCAGTGGAAGCGTGAATTCGGAATCGATGTCGAGCACATCGACCAGTACGAGATCATCCGGCGTTCGGACCTGGCGGACAGCGAGAAGGTCGATCACGCTTTCTCCTGGCTGGAGAAGCTGGTAGGGAAAAATATCCACTACGACGGCAAGAGACTCACCCCTGAGCTGTTAAAGCGGCAAATCCGAACCTACATCGCCTGCCAGGAAATCAATCAGGAAAAGGGCATTGACTTTTTTGGCATCAAGGCGCAGCCGGAGCTGACGGACCACTTCACTACCGAAGACATCATCGACGCCTTCTCCAACGATCCCTACGATTGGGACGGACTTAAGGAGCCGGTGGTGTGCGCCACCGAGGCCGACATGGACGGGGCACTCACCATGCAACTCTTCAAACACATCACCGGCGAACCGGTGCTCTTCGCTGACGTTCGCCATTACGACCCGGAGGACAATTTCTTTGATCTGTGCAACTCCGGCGCGCATGCCACCTTCTTTGCCGGGCGCTCGAAGCGGCCAGAGGACAACCTGCCTCACGTACACTTCTGGCCCGAGGTCTTCTACTTCCCAGCGGGAGGCGCGTCTGTCATGCACTTTGCGCAACCAGGTGAAGTGACCCTTGCCCGCCTGACTCGCCGTAATGGCAAGTATTGGATGGCCATCGTGCCGGCGGAGTTTATCCTGTTCGATGAAGCGAAGAACTGGGCCAAGGCCGAAA
This sequence comes from Terriglobia bacterium, assembly GCA_035490955.1. Lineage (GTDB taxonomy): Bacteria > Acidobacteriota > Terriglobia > UBA7540 > UBA7540 > DATJKY01. Next base: position 3,865 of record DATJKY010000187.1, read on the forward strand.
ATACCACGAAAGAATGGCCGCACGCCTTCGCACGCTTCAGAGTTTCAGCCGACGAGTTTCTTGCCACCTACGACTCCAACCACATCCACGGATGCTACGGGAACTGGACGGATGAACTGGCAACGATCAGCAAGATCCTGAAGATCGATTACAGGATTTACGATTGAAGTGTGCCCCGCTCATTTTCGGGGTGGCGCAGACATGCGCTTTTCAGCATGTCTGCGATTCATACTGCAACCGGATCCCCCATTCCCACGGGCGTCCGCGCAGAGGAATCGCAGACATCACAAACCGATGTCTGCGCCACCGAGCGCGATTTTTTGCGATTCCTCCTGAGTTTCGTGGTATAGTGTCTACAGTCATGGGACGACACCGGTCCCGGGCCCGTCCAGGGTTTGCGGTGCGCCAGAGGTTTCTACCGCGAGGTGCCAAGGCTGAGGCCTTGAGGAACGTGGGCCAGCAGCCGACAAAAGGAGTGGGGATGGGTTCGCTCGTCTCGCTGTGTGCGAGGCGCGGAGCTCGATGCTCAACCACTTAAGGACTTGCCTCGTCGGTGGCAATTCTAGAGCGCCCGCCTGCGTCCTCCTTGTGGGGGGGATGATGGTCCTAACCTGCCCGGCGCGGCCTTCGCCTCCACCTCGAACAGTCGAAGCTGGCCAGATCGTTGAACTCGTCGACGACGAGGGCCGCAAGATCTACATCAACGCACAAGAGCAAGATTCTGGGTGGGGGAATCGAGGTTCGGCCTTCAACAATCACTCCTTTCTGTGGCCGAATCGGGACCCCGAACTCGCAAGCCTCATCCGCAAGGTGGCTGACCGGCACCAGGTTGACCCGGACCTCATCCACGCCATCGTCCATGTGGAATCGGGGTACGACTCGCGGGCTGTCTCGCCAAAAGGAGCCCTGGGCCTGATGCAACTCGTCCCCGCCACGGCCAGACGCTTTGGAGTCGAGGACCCCTTTGACCCGACACAGAACATTGAGGGCGGGACATCTTACCTCAAGTACTTACTTGGCCTCTTCGACGGTAACCTCGCCCTCTCGCTGGCGGCTTACAATGCCGGCGAGAACTCGGTGCTGCGTGAAGGCGGCATTCCGCCCTTCCCGGAGACGCAAGAGTACGTGCGAAGGGTCAGGTCCATTTACCAACCTTCTCAAACACTTGAGCCGAGTGAGAGCCCGGTAAGTGACAGGAGCTCGGCGGTCAGAACCCGGAGCCGAAAGCGGTCGGGAAAAGCCGGCAAAGCCACTGAGCAAACTCTAGGGCCGACCGCCGCTCCAATCTATACCTACGTCGACTCCCAAGGTGTGCTGCACGTCGAGCAGTAATCCAGAAATCCGGAGTCGGAGGTAGAAGGCCAGGTTCGAAGGACGCTTTAGATGGAGACCGCGAGGGTGAGTCGCCACACCGTGAAAGAGAACATATCGACGGCCAAGACCGGGATTCATCCTAGACCTTTTGCCAAAAGGTTGCTGCAGGGGTGGGCGCTCCTTGGGCTAGTATCGCTGGCCGGCAACCTTCTTCCGCTCTGCGGAGCTACCGGTACCCGTGAGCAGGCCCAATCGGCTTACGACCACGCTGTCGGTCTACGAGAAGCCCTGGAGTCCGGACCGGAGCAGCTCCGCATGCGCGCCGATTACGAGAAGGTTATTCGCGCGTTCCAAGCTGTTTACCGCACTGATCCGGCCTATCCGAGGACGCCCTCTGCTCTCGCCACGGTGGGCGAGCTGTATCGCGAGATGGGAGGCAAGTTCTCGGAGGATAAGGATTACGAGGCGTCAATCAAGGCCTACCACTTCCTGACCACGCAGTACCCGAACAGCAGTCTGGCGCGTGACGCGCTGCTGACCATGGGTGAGATTTACGATGTGGACCTGGGGCATCCCGAAGATGCTCGCAAGATCTACCAGCAATTCCTCGAACAGTACCCCAAGTCAGCCAAAGCAGCGGCCGCTCTCGAAGCCCTGAAGCGGATTGACGCTCGGGCCAAGCGCACGGCTGCCGAAGCATCTTCGCGTGAGCCGGTTGAGCAGGTCGCGCGGCCGGGTCGGCCCTTGCTGGTCAACGGTATCCGCCGCTGGGTGGGGGCCAACTACACTCGCATTGTCATCGGCGTGGACGACGAGGTTCAGTTCAACGCCCAGCGGGTAGCCAATCCTGACCGTCTGGTCTTTGACCTGCCGAATACGCGGTTGAGCCCCGCCCTGGTGGGTAAGACCTTTTCGGTCCAGGATGGTCTTCTGCGTCAAATCCGGGTTGCACAGTACAGTCCTACGGTCACACGCGTTGTGCTGGACGTCGAGCAGATCGACGATTATTCCGTCTCTACGTTGCCCAATCCGTTTCGCTTGGTAATAGACATTCACGGCAAGGCCAACGTGCCGGCCACGGAAACTGTGGACTCCGCCCCTGGGCAAACGGGCGCGACAACCCTGGCGTCTCGCCGCACCATGGCTAACAGGCTCGATTTGCGTAGCGCGGGCTCGGAATCAAATAGCTCCGACTCCGGTGCGAGCGCGGCCGTGGCCGCGCCGGTGGCCGATACATCCGGCACTGCTTCCGCGCCGACCTCGACTGAGGCCCAAGGGAATAGGCGCTCAACTAGCGGCGCTCCTTCAGAAACGACTACGAGCGCGGCCGACACGCTCGCCGATACCTCCCGGCCTACTACGACCAGAGCGGTAGTGCGCCCACAGGAGTCTCCGGCTAAGCCCTCCGGACCCACTGAGGCCGGTTCACGAACCCTGACCCGCGCGCTGGGGCTTAAGATCACCCGCATTGTCATCGACCCCGGCCATGGAGGGCACGACACCGGAACCATCGGCCCTAGCGGCCTGTGCGAGAAAGACCTGGTCCTGGACGTGGCACTGCGTCTAAAAAAACTGATCGAGACCGGGATGGGCAGCGAGGTCGTCATGACGCGTAGCGATGACACCTTCATCCCGCTCGAGGAACGAACAGCCATTGCCAATGAGAAAGCTGCCGACCTCTTCATCTCCGTCCACGCTAATGCCAGCCGCGACCGCAGTGCGCGCGGTATCGAAACCTACTATCTGAACTTCACTTCTAATCCCGACGCCCTGGAAGTGGCGGCACGAGAGAACGCCACTTCGCAGGAGTCGGTCCACGGGCTCCAAGAACTGATCGAGAAAATCGCCCTCACCGAGAAGATTGAAGAGTCGAAAGAACTGGCGCAGCAGATACAGCGGTCCGTCTATGCGCAGGTCGCACAATCCAACGGCCAGGAACGCGATCGGGGTCTGAGAAAGGCGCCGTTCGTCGTTCTCATCGGTGCCAATATGCCTTCCGTCTTGAGCGAGATTTCATTCCTCACGAACCCGCGCGATGAGAGCCTGCTGAAAAAGGCAACCTACAGGCAGAAGATCGCGGAAGCGCTGTATCGTGGCATCGCTGGGTACGTTAACAATCTCCGCGGGGTTAAGGTCGCCCAGGGCCCAGCAGCGGATCTCGGGGTACCGCATCCGGGTCGATCGGGCAAGCGATCCTCGCCCCCTCATTCATCTCCAACCGACTCGCCGGATTTCTGATATCCTCTAAGTGATGAGTGCTGCGTACCGAGGGCGCCTGTGGGTGGCATTGACCCTTGTGCTTGCACCACCTCTTGTTGTGGCCCAAGAACGTTCTGTTGTCCCTCTGATACCTGCGGCCAACTGGCGACTGGTTGGCTCGCAGAAGGTAGAGTTGGACGCCATCAGCAAGTGGGGCGGTGACCCAGCTATCGAGCTGGAGTACGGGGTCAAATCTCTCACCGAGAGAACCTATCAGTTGGACAGCCACAGGGCGGAGGCCATCCTTGAGGAGACACCGGACGCCTCCTCGGCTTACGGGCTGTTGACCTTCTATCAAAACGAGACGATGTCCCCGGACAAGTCGACGGGCCTCACGGTGCTCGGACCCCGAGGTGCGCTGCTGGCGCGAGGGCGGGTCTTCATCCGCGTTGCTCGCCCCGACGAGTATCCCCTTTCGGATTCCGACTTCCATGCCCTACTCATTTTCATCGGCGGTATCCGCTCTGCATCCGAAACCACGGTCGGCTTGCCCGCCCCGTTGCCGGCCGTAGGCCGCGTACCTTGCTCCGAGAAATACCTTTTGGGGCCTGCTGCGGCCCGGCGCATACTGCCGTCATTTCCAGCTGAGCTGATCGGATTCGAGCAAGGTGCAGAAGTCCAGACAGCAAGTTATCTGACCGGACCGGGAGCGAGCCCACGCGAGTTCCTTCTGCTGTTTAGTTACCCTAATCCTCAAATCGCTCGCGAACGGTTTGGGAGCATGGAGAGTTCTTTCCGCCTCAACCAGAACCACGCCGGCGAGGCGTCCTACGGAACACGACAAGGAGCGCTCATACTCGTGGTGTTGAACTCTCCTTCGAGAGCGGCAGCCAACGGACTGTTGAGCGAGTTCAAGGTATCGCAGCAAGTGAGCTGGGACCAACGCTACCCCGACCAGGAACCTGTTGTCGTCCAAATGGCGAAGTTGGTCTTGGGGAACATGCTGCTGGTTCTGATCCTGGTCATTTTCGCCGTTGTAGGTGGAGTCCTGGTCTTCGTCTTTAAGAGATTGACTGCAAAGTGGTTCCCAAAGGCTTCTTGGGCAAACAGGGAGGATGGTCAAATTATCATCCTCAGCCTGAAATACGATAAGCCACATTAAATCAGCAATTTATGTCGAAAATAGCTTTTCCAGCTTGAAAGTGGCGACCAGGCTGGGGCTGCCGCTGCAGAGGAGTCGACTCAGGCCGTAAGCTGCTGATAATAAATAGGTTGGTTTTGCAAAAAAAATACTCTAAAATACCTTGACATCGCCTTTTCCTTTAAATATGCTCCGAATCGAGTCTAGATGGCGGAGCGCGTCTGCCATTCTATTCTCCTCTCAAAATGCTCACCCACAGATCGAGAGGCAAGAACGCTTGATCTGTTGGGTGAGCGTTTTTGTGTC
>DATJKY010000188.1:0-3789 GCA_035490955.1 Terriglobia bacterium
CGCATGGCTCCATCGCCGCGATCCTCAGTGCTGCACCTCACGCCTCAGTTGAGCTCTGGGATGCAGTTCGCGCCAATGATCACAAGAGAGCGCTCGACCTGCACAAAAGGCTGCTGATGTTGTGGAACGCCATCATTGCGGACAACCTGCCGGCGTGCACACGGTATGCGCAGTCGCTGCAAGGCCTGCCAGAGACCTGGTCGCGCGCGCCGATGCCGCCGGCGTCAAAGTCGCAGCAAACAGAAATTAGAGCGGCTCTCGACGGGCTCGGTGTTCTCGGCCATCGAAAGCGGCAAGCGGCAGAGTAAGCCAGTATGCCTCGAACAGTCGTTTTGAGAGCAAGCAGTTCAGCCGACGGGGTGGCGTCGAGTGCTTCGGCCATCAACTGCACAGATAGCAATTGAATGTTTTGAAGGGAGCAGACGCGCTTCCGTCGACGGGTAGCACCTACAAACAGATACCCCCGAGCGATCAGCAGGGGCAGCAACATCCGCGGGAAAGCTGGTCTTGCCTGAAAGCTAGCCAAACACATTTGAAATTTCAGCTGGCTCGCGCGAGGTGTTCCAGTTTCTGCGTTGGGTATCCGAGGATGGCTCGGGTTCGGCGTGCGTGCCGATCGACGAAGATGAAAGCCGCACCCTCGATGCGGTAGTTCCCCTTCCACTCGATGCTGAAGTTGGCGTCGGTGTCTTCGATGTAGATGGGTACGGGATCCCCATCCCGTGCCAGCTGCGCGGCGAGCCCTTCCTCCCTATCGAGTAGCCAGGCATCCCCCGTTTCGGTCGAGAAGAAGATAAGCTGTCCAAGGGTAACGATTCGTCCGTCGTGTCGGGCTGCGCACCTTTGAATGTGGCGTACCTCATCGGCGAGACGGAAATCCCTGCCGTCAACCATGCGCTTGCCCGGTCCACGCCGGATGGGTCTTCGGGGGGCGGCCATGGAACTTTTCCTCGAGCTATTCGGTGATCTTCTTGTCTTCGTTTATCACTGCTTCGACCGCATCGTCATCCACGGCTACTTGAGCGGTCTGTCGCGGCCTGAACAAGTTGTGCATTTCTTCCGTCGCGTCTTGGGTATTCCCATCATCAGCAAAGAGGTCTTGAGCCAGCGGACCGCGGAGTACCAGAACTGGGTCGAGGCCTTTGCCCGTAACCACGACATCCCCTTTGAGTGGGCCGAGAAGGGCGTGCGCAAGGAAGATTATGTGCAGCCGTGGCTGCGGAAGATGGTGAAGAAGAACGCTTTCGGCGTGTATTTCGTTTTTAAGAGCATGGAGCAGGGACCATCGTTTCGGATCACCGTGCCGAAGTTCCCGACCAAGGACCCAAACCATCGCATCTTGGCCCGCCAGAAGAGCCGCTTCACCCACTACTATTTCTATATCCGCGACGAAGTGCTCGGGCCCATGGTCATGCGAGTGGCGACCTTCTTTCCCTTCCAGACCACCTATTACCTCAACGGGCACAGCTTCATCGAGCAGGAGCTCAATCGTGCGAAGGTTGGGTTTCGAAAGGACGACAACGCGTTCTTGGCTGTTGATGACGTTGCAGCATTGCAGGCGGCCGCAGATAAGCTGAGCCCCGAAATCATTCGCAAGAGGCTCGACTACTGGACCTTCGTTCTGGGGCCGAAGTTCTCCGACAAAGAGCGCAAAAAGATCAATCTGTCGCGCTTCTACTCGATCGCGCAGATCGAATACTGCCGCAACTTCATCTTCAAGAGGAACTTTCCCATCCACAAGCTCTTCGAGCGCAGCTGCGAGTTAGGGCTATGGCGGCTCAGCGCCAACAAGATCGCACAGATCTTCGGCCAGCGGCTGCACAAAAGGATGTCCGGCAAGCTCGCCAACGTCATCGAACAAATCGAGCACGGGCATCATGTCTATCGCGCCTACTTCAAGCATGCGGTCCTGAGGCAATACGAGAAGTTCTCAACCTTCCTGCGTAACGAGGCCTGCTCCAACAACCTCAAGGACTTCGGTCTCAAGAAGAGCTTGGACAACCTTCAGGCGGTCCGCGAGAAGCTCCAGAGCGTCACCGATCGCTTCGCCGGCTATCAGGCCCAATGGCTCAATGTGCACGTCGACTTCCCCCTGCTGCAGCGCATTGCGCTCCCCATCACCAAAGGCTCGGTTCGCTATCCCGGCATCAAGATCCACGACACCCGCGTCATCCGGCTCATGGAGGTGCTCCTGCACGGTGGCACCCAAGTCGGCGGCTGGACCGCCAAAGAGATCCACGAGGCCGTGCTGACCACCTTCGGCCTCTCGCAGAAGCGCTACGGCCTCAACCAGCTGCGCTACGATCTGCGCAAGCTCAAGGGGCACGGCCTACTGGAGCGGGATGGATCGCGCTATGCCTACCGCCTCACAACCAAAGGCGTCGAGGTTGCCCTCCTGTTCCTGTTCTTTCACAAACGGCTGTGCGGACCCCTCGCCAACAGCCGCTTTCATCATCAGCCCGATGCTCAACACCAACCCAATAGCAAGCTCGAAGCCGCTTATCACCGAGCCGACAAGGCGATCCAGTCCGTCGTCGAGTTGCTCGCCGCCGCTTGACGCGGCGGCCTGTTCGAGCGCCACGCATCGCGCTACCTACCCAGCCTCACAATAAAGGGCGGCGAGGTTGTCTCCCGTTCCTGTTCCTTCTCCAAACGCCTCTACGGCTCTCTCGAGGCCGCCAAACAACGACCCGATGCGGCGATCCAGAAAGCCGTCAATTTGCTCGCCGCCGCTTGATGCGGCGGCTTCAACTCTTGGAGTCGTTCTGTCAAACAATCTTTGGGCAAGAACCTACCGGACTGAAGTGCCATCTCCGAAGTTAGCGACGTAGATCGGTTGCTGATGCTGCGGCTCGAGTGGGAGCGCGAGTAGGAATTATCACGCGTTCATCCGCAGTGGTGTCCACAGGGACTTCTATCATGCCCACTTCGATTCGACTCTATCCGACATATACTGGCGAGTGGCGATAGTTCTCGCGTTGTTGGCCCGTGCCGGCAAATCCGACCCAAGTACTGTCGACATCATCAAATAAATGAGACAGGGAACAAGTACATGACCAATCGGCTAAACATGTTCTTGCCGACAGCGCTTGCGATCGTGCTGTGCATTTGCGTCGAGCCGAACAGGGTCGAGGCGCAAAATCTCCAAGATAATAATCAGCTCAAAGAGGTCCAAATAGCGGTAGGGGCCTTTTCGCTGGCGGAGCCAGTTCCTGCCTGGGTCGAGCCGATCGCCATCCCGGAAGCGGGGTCGGCTCACTCCATCGTGCTCCGATTGGCAGATAATCAGTATCTCATCGACGGCACACCCGTGGTTTACGTTCGCCGTGCTCTGATGGTCAATGATGTGGCGTCGCTGAGTAGCGCGGGGCAGATTTTGATCCCATTTGTGCCCCAGTACCACAAATTGAAGCTGCACACGGTGCGTGTTCTCCGCAAAGGCGAGAGTCTAGACCGCACGGCAGCATCAACGGTGCGCTTTCTGCAACGGGAAACCGCGCTGGAGCAAGGTGTCTACAGTGGCGAGGTCACGGCTTCCGTCCTGGTGAACGATCTTCGCGTCGGAGATACGCTCGAGTTCGCTTACTCACTCCAGGGCCAGAATCCGGTGTTCGGAGGCAAGTTCGTGGAAACGGCTAGCTGGGACCAAGCCACCCCCACGGCCCTCCGGCGGATCGCGCTCAAGCATCCGGTGGGCAGACTGATTTTTTGGCGGGTGATCGGGGACCGGCAATCCAAACCCGTGGTGCCGACGGTGGTTATCCGAGATGGCATGCGCAGCCTGGTCTT